>DASRYN010000120.1:0-6612 GCA_035687185.1 Pseudoxanthomonas sp.
AGCGCGGAGCGGTGGCGCGCATCATCCGCCCGCCTTGACCGCGCAGGCCAGGTAGTTGACCCCGGTGCGGCGCGAAAGCCGCGCGCGCTGGCGCAGCGGGTCGTAGAACAGGCCGCTGACGTCCTCCAGCTGCAGCCCGGCCTCGCGCAGCCAGGCCGCCAGCTCGGAGGGACGGATGAAGTCGGCGTAGCGGTGGGTGCCCTTGGGCAGCAGTCCGGCGACGTACTCGGCGCCGACGATGGCCAGCGCGAACGCGGCCGGGGTGCGGTTGAGCGTGGACAGGAACAGGCGTCCGCCGGGGCGCAGCAGGCGGGCGCAGGCGGCGACGATGGCCGCCGGGTCCGGCACGTGCTCGAGCATTTCCATGCAGGTGACGGCGCCGAAGCTGCCCGGCCGCTCCGTCGCCAGCTGCTCCACGGCCTTGACCTGGTAGTCGACCTGGACGCCGGACTCGAGCGTGTGCAGGCGCGCCACCTTCACCAGTTCCGGGGCCAGGTCGATGGCGGTGACCTGCGCGCCGGCCCGGGCCAGCGCCTCGCTCAGCAGGCCGCCGCCGCAGCCCACGTCGAGCACCGGCAGGCCGGGCAGCGGCGCGCGCTGGCGCACGTAGTCCAGCCGCACCGGGTTGAGCACGTGCAGGGCGCGCTGCGGGCCGTCCGGGTCCCACCAGCGGTTGGCCAGGGCGGCGAACTTGTCCAGCTCGGCCTGGTGGTAGTTGCGCGGTTCGGCTGGGTGATGCGGGTCCATCGGAACTCCTGCGGCCGCCTCAGCGGCCGATGGCAGCGATGCGCTGGCGCCATTGCCGGGCGTTGGCGACCAGCGCCGCGGCATCCACGTCCACCAGCACGCGGTCGGCCAGCCTGCGGCGGCCGGCGATCCACACGTCGCTGACCTGGTGGCGGCCGCTGGCGTAGACCAGCTGCGAGAGCACGTGGTGCAGCGGCTGGGTCTCCAGCGCGGACAGGTCCACGCAGGCCAGGTCGGCCTCCTTGCCCGGCTCGATCGAGCCGATCCGGTCGCCCAGCCCCAGCGCGCGGGCGCCACCGAGGGTAGCCGCGCGCAGCGTGGTGGCCGCGTCCAGGGCGGTGGCGTCGCCGGCCACGGCCTTGGCCAGCAGCGCGGCGGTGCGCAGCTCGCCGAACATGTCCAGGTCGTTGTTGCTGGCGCAGCCGTCGGTGCCGATCGCCAGGTTCACGCCCGCCCGCTGCAGCGCGCAGGCCGGGCAGAAGCCGGAGGCCAGCTTGAGGTTGGACTCGGCGCAATGGGCCACCGACACGCCGCGCTCGGCGCACAGGTGGATCTCCGCCTCGGTCAGCTGGGTCATGTGCACGGCGATGAGCCGGTCGTTCACCAGCCCCAGCCGCTCCAGCCGCGCCAGCGGGCGCTGCCCGTGGTCGCGCAGCGAATCGGCGATCTCCTGCGCGGTCTCGTGCGTGTGCAGGTGCACCGGCACGTCCAGCTGGTCGGAGAGCATGCGCACGCGCTCGAAGCTGGCGTCGCTGACGGTGTACGGCGCGTGCGGGGCAAAGGCGGTCGACACCAGCGGGTCGCCGCGCCACTGGTCGTGGACCTCGCCGGCGCGGTCGAAGTACTCGTCGTCGCTGCCGGCCCAGGCGGTCGGGAAGTCGATCACCGGCAGGCCGACCACCGCGCGGAAGCCGTGCCGCTTGTACACCGCGGCCTGCACGTCGGGGAAGAAGTAGTTCTCGTTGGCGCAGGTGGTGCCGCCGCGCAGCATCTCGGCGATGGCCAGGGCCACGCCGTCGGCGACGAACTCCGGCCCGATCACCGCCGCCTCGACCGGCCAGATGTGCTCGCGCAGCCAGGTCATCAGCGGCAGGTCGTCGGCCACGCCGCGCAGCAGGGTCATCGGGTTGTGGGTGTGGGCGTTGACCAGGCCGGGGATCAGCGCCGCCTGCGGGCGCGACACCACCTCGGCCGCGGCGAAGCGCGCCCGCGCCTCGGCCAGCGGCAGCACCGCCACGATGCGCCCGCCGGAAACGGCGACGGCGTGGTCCTCCAGGACCACGCCGTGCGGCTCGACCGGCACCACCCAGCCGGCCTCGATGAGCAGGTCGCAGGCTTCGCGCAGGCCGGCCTCGCCCATGGCTTACTTGACCCGCGAGACGTACTCGCCGCTGCGGGTGTCGACGCGGATCACCTCGTCCTGGGCGACGAACAGCGGCACGCGGACCACCGCGCCGGTCTCCAGCGTGGCCGGCTTGCCGCCGCCGCCGGAGGTGTCGCCGCGCACGCCCGGGTCGGTCTCCACGATCTTCAGCTCGACGAAGTTCGGCGGGGTGACCTGGATCGGCGTGCCGTTCCACAGGGTGACCACGCACTGTTCCTCGCCCTTGAGCCACTTGGCCGCGTCGCCGACGCCGGCCTTGTCGGCCTGGACCTGCTCGAAGGTCTCCTGCTGCATGAAGTGCCAGTACTCGCCGTCGCTGTACAGGTACTGCATGTCGGTATCGACCACGTCGGCGGCCTCGACCGAGTCGGTGGACTTCATGGTGATTTCCTGCACGCGGCCGGTGCGGATCTGGCGGTACTTCACGCGGGTGAACGCCTGGCCCTTGCCCGGCTTGACGTACTCGGTGTCGGTGATGATCGCGGGTTCGTTGTTGACCAGGATCTTCATCCCGTTCTTGACGTCGTTCATGCCGTAAGAGGCCATGGGAACTCCTTGGGGTATGGCGGGGCCGCCGCGGGACCGCGGCCGGGCAGTTAGAATGCAGGCTGTCGGAGATCGAGAGCCCGCCGGACCCGGCGGGCGCGTCTTTCCAGGCCCCACATGATACCCGCAGCCCCCCTCGCCATGCAGCCGCACGCGGCCGCCACGTCCATCCCCGCCCCCGATGCCCCCGCCCGCTGGCAGCGGCTGTGGCGCGAGGCGGTGCGCGACCCGCGCCAGCTCCTGGCCCTGCTCGGCCTGGACGCCGCCGCTTCGGGCATTTCCGAGGCGGCCGCCGCGCAGTTCCCGCTGCGGGTGCCGCATGGCTTCGTCGCGCGCATGCGCGCGGGCGACCCGCACGATCCGCTGCTGCGCCAGGTGCTGCCGCTGGACGAGGAGCTGCGCCCGGTACCCGGCTTCGCCCTGGACGCGGTGGGCGACGGCGCGGCGAAGAAGGCACAGGGGGTGATCCAGAAGTACCGTGGCCGCGCCCTGCTGGTGGCCACCGGCAGTTGCGCGGTGCACTGCCGCTACTGCTTCCGCCGCCACTTCCCCTACGCCGAGGAGACCGCGGCGCGCGAGGGCTGGCGCGAGGCGGTGGCGGCCATCGCCGCCGACCCGGGCATCGACGAGGTCATCCTCTCGGGCGGCGACCCGCTCTCGCTGGCCACGTCCAAGCTGGCGGAGCTGACCGCGCAGCTGGCGGCCATCCCGCACCTGCGCCGGCTGCGCATCCACAGCCGGCTGCCGGTGGTGCTGCCCGAGCGCGTGGACGCCCCCCTGCTGCAGTGGCTGCGCGCCCTGCCCTGGCCGGTCGCGTTCGTGATCCACGCCAACCACGCCAGCGAGTTCGACGCCGGAGTGGACGAGGCGCTGGCGGCGCTGCGTGGCGCCGGTGCCACGTTGCTCAACCAGGCGGTGCTGCTGCGCGGGGTCAACGACAGCGTGGAGGCCCTGGCCGACCTGTCCGAACGCAGCTTCGCCGCCGGGGTCGTGCCCTACTACCTGCACCAGCTCGACCGGGTGGCCGGCGTGGCCCACTTCGAGGTCCCGGACGACCGCGCCCGCGCCCTGCACGCGGCCCTGGCCGCGCGCCTCTCGGGCTACCTGGTGCCGAAGCTGGTGCGCGAGGTACCGGGCGACACCGGCAAGCGGCCGCTGTAGCCGAAGCCGCGACCGGACTGGCGCGTCGCTCCGCGAGCACGAGCGCGGAAGCCGGCGTGGCGGCGGCTGGCAGGCCGGCGCGGCGCTGCTCAGCGCTCGAACAGCGCGATGCTCTCCACGTGCGCCGTGTGCGGGAACATGTCCATCACCCCGGCCGACACCAGGCGGTAGCCGCGCTCGTGCACCAGGAAACCGGCGTCGCGCGCCAGCGAGCCCGGGTGGCAGCTCACGTAGACCACCCGGCCGATGTCCTGCAGCGGCAGCTGCTTGAGCACCTCGTCGGCACCCGAGCGCGGCGGGTCCAGCAGCAGCCGGTCGAACCCCTGCCGCATCCACGGCGCGCCGCGCTGGTCCCGGGCCAGGTCGGCGGCGTGGAACCGGGCGTTGCCCAGGCCGTTGCGCTGCGCGTTGGCCCGCGCCCGCGCCACCAGGCCGGCGTCGCCCTCCACGCCCACCACCTCGCCGGCCGTGCGCGCCAGCGGCAGGGTGAAGTTGCCCAGCCCGCAGAACAGGTCCAGCACCCGCTCGCCCGGACGGGCGTCCAGCAGCGCCAGCGCCCGCGCGATCATCCGCTCGTTCAGCCGTGCGTTGACCTGGATGAAGTCCAGCGGCTCGAACGCCAGTTCCACGTCCCACGGCGCCAGCCGGAACGACAGCGGCGGCGCCTCGCCCTCCAGCGGATGCACGCTGTCCACGCCTCCGGGCTGCAGGAAGATGGCGAAGCCGTGCTCGCGGCCGAAGGCGGCCAGCGCCGCGCGGTCGCCCTCCGACAGCGGCACCAGGTGGCGCACCGTCAGCGCGGTGGCCGCATCGCCGGCGATGAACTCGATCTGCGGGATGTGCTCGCGGGCCTGCATCCCGTCCACCAGCGCCGCCAGCGCCGGGATCTTCTGCCCGATCTGCGGCAGCAGCGCGTGGCACACGGACAGGTCGGCCACGAAGCGCGGGTCCTGCTCGCGGAAGCCGACCAGGGTGCGGTCCTTCTTGTTCACCCGTCGCACCGAGAAGCGGCCCTTGCGCCGGTAGCCCCAGCTCTCGGCGGTCAGCGGCGGCAGCACCTCCGCGGGCGCGACCCTGCCGATCCGTTCCAGGTTCTCCAGCAGCACGCGCTGCTTGGCCACGATCTGCCGGTCCTCGGCCAGGTGTTGCAGCACGCAGCCGCCGCAGGTGCCGAAGTGCGGGCAGCGCGGGGCCACGCGCTCCGGGGAGGCCTCCAGCACCTCGAGCGTGCGCGCCTCGTCGAAGCGCCGGCTGCGCGCGGTGGGCTCGGCCAGCACCGTCTCGCCGGGCAGCGCGCCGGAGATGAATACGGTCTTGCCGTCGTCGCGGCGGGCCACGCCGCGGCCGTCGTGGCTCAGGTCCTGGACCTGGATCTGGAACGGGGTTCGGTCGAATCGGGCCACGTGGCGGCAGGCGGCGAGGCAGGGCCGGCCATTGTCTCAGATCGCCACGATCCGCGCGGAACTGTGAACTACCGTGAATTCCCGGCCGCGCCGGGGGCGCTAAGATGCCGCGGCCGACAGGGAGTCGGCAGCATGGGAGACCCCGCATGGAAACGCGCGACACCGCCCCCTTTCCCCGTGTCCTCCTGGTCGAGGACGACGCCATCAGCCAGGTCTACCTGCGCGCCGTGGTCGAAGCGCTGCCGGCCTGGGTGGACAGCGCCACCACCCAGACGCGCGCACTGCAGCAGGCCGAAGCCGTGCGCCACGACCTCTGGCTGATCGACCTCTCCCTGCCCGACGGCAACGGGACGGAACTGTTGCGCCTCCTGCGCCAGCGCTGCCCGCAACCGCCCCCGGCGCTGGCGCACACCGCCGACGCCGACCCGGCGGTCCGGGCCGCGGCGCTGGCGGCCGGGTTCCGCGACGTGCTGGTCAAGCCGCTGGCCACGACCGAGCTGTCCAGCGCGCTGCGCGCCACGCTGGCCGAATCGGTCGACCTGCCGGACTGGGACAACGCCGCCGCGGCCGCCGCGCTGAACCACGACCCGGCCAACGTGCAGGCGCTGCGCCGCCTGTTCCTGGACGAACTGCCCGGCGCGCGCGCCGAGGTGCTGCGCAGCGCCCGCAGCGGCGACTCGGCCGCGCTGCGCGCACGCCTGCACCGGCTGCAGGCCAGCTGCGGCCTGGTCGGCGCGCGGCGGCTGGGCGCCGCGGTGGAGACGCTGCGCAGGACGCCGGACTCGCACGCCGCGCTGGAGCGCTTCGACCGCGCCGCGCGCGACCTCACCGGCTGAGGCGCCGCCGCTTACACTGGCGGCATGAACTACCGCCACGCCTTCCATGCCGGCAACCACGCCGACGTGCTCAAGCACGTCGTGCTGCTGGCCGTGCTCGACGCCCTGCTGCGCAAGGACAGCCCGTTCTTCGTGCTCGACACCCACGCCGGGCGCGGCCGCTACCTGCTGCAAGGCGGCGAGGCCGAGCGCACCGGCGAGGCGGCCGGCGGGGTGTTGCGGCTGGCCGGCTGTAAGGCCCCGCCGCCGGCGATCGGGCGCTACCTGCGCGCGGTGGCCGCGGCCAATCCCGTGGACGCGCTGCTGGCCTATCCGGGCTCGCCGCTGCTGGCCGCGCAGGCGATGCGCGCGCAGGACCGGCTGGCCGCGTGCGAACTGCAGCCGGACGAGGCCGCGGCGCTGAAGGCGCTGTTCGCGGGCGACGCGCGCGTGGCGGTGCACGCCCGCGACGGCTACGAGGCGGTACGCGCCCTGCTGCCGCCGCGGGTGGAGGGCGTGCGCTACGCGCGCGGGCTGGTGCTGGTGGACCCGCCGT
>DASRYN010000121.1:0-10716 GCA_035687185.1 Pseudoxanthomonas sp.
ACGGCGAATCGTCCACGATCAGGATGCGTGCCATGTGCGTCCCCGTATTCTTTCCCCTGCAACCGGAGTGTAGCCCCAGGCCGGCGGCCGCCGGAAGCCTGCCGTTCCCGGGCGCAGGGTGTCCGGCCGGCCGCGGCCGGCCGGCGCCGCCGGGCCGGTAGAATCCGCCCGGGGCCGGAGGGCGGCCGGGGAGACGGGAATGCGGAACGCGAGCGAAATCGCGCCCTGGCAGGCGCTGCTCCTGGGCCTGCTGGCCTCCATTGCCGTGCCGGGGCGGGCCGCCGGCGTGCCCCCCGAGGCGGCGGCGGGCGCGGCCGGGCGCTTCGAGGCCGAGCCGGCCTGGCGCGACGAGTTCGACTACGAGGGCGCGCCCGACCCGGCGCGCTGGGACTACGACCTCGGCGGCCACGGCTGGGGCAACGACGAGCTGCAGCACTACACGCGCGACGCGGAGAACGCGCGGGTCGGCGGCGGCGTGCTGCGCATCGTCGCGCGGCGCGGGACCCGGGAAGGCCGCGACTACACCTCCGCGCGGCTGGTCTCGCGCGGGCGCGGCGACTTCCTCTACGGCCGCTTCGAGATCCGCGCCCGGGTGCCGGCCGCGCGCGGCAGCTGGGCGGCGCTGTGGATGCTGCCCACGGGAGGCGCCTACGGCCCCTGGCCGCACTCGGGCGAGATCGACATCATGGAACACGTCGGCTACGACCCGGACCGCATCCACGTCACCGTGCACACCGGCGCCTACAACCACGTGGCCGGCACCCAGCGCGGCAGCGCGACGCGGGTGGACGGGGCGACCACGGGGTTCCACGTGTACCGCGTGGACTGGACGCCGGAGGCCATCCGCGGCTACGTGGACGACCGCCCGGTCTTCGAGTACGCCAACGACGGCAGCGGCCCGGCCGCCTGGCCGTTCGACCGGCCGTTCCACCTGCTGCTGAACGTGGCCGTGGGCGGCAGCTGGGGCGGCCGCGAGGGCGTGGACCCGTCCGCTTTCCCGGCGGTGATGGAAGTGGACTACGTGCGCGTGTACCCGCTGGCCACGCCCGGCCGGCGCTGACTCAGCCGGGCAGGCGCACCACGGTGCGGCCCAGCGAGCCGCCGGCGAGCATGGTCTCGAACACTTCCGGCAGCTGCTCCAGCGTCGCCTCGCGGGTGCAGATGGCCTCCAGCTGCGCGGGCTTCCAATCGCCGGCCAGCAGTTCCCAGATCTCGCCGCGGATGTCGCGCGCGGTGCCGGCCGAGCCGATGCCCAGCAGCGACACCCCGCGCAGGATGAAGGGCATGACGGTGAGCGAATCCAGCTGCGCGGTGGCGGCCAGCCCGGCCGAGGCGACGTTGCCGTAGGGCGCGGTCTGCGCCAGCAGGCTGACCAGCATCGGGCCGCCGACGTTGTCCAGGCCGCCCCCGAAGCGCACCGACTCCAGCGGCCGGCGCGCGTCCAGCGCGTCGCGGCCCAGCACCCGTGCCGCGCCCAGCGCGCGCAGGTAGCCGGCCTGGTCGGCCTTGCCGCTGATCGCGTGCACCTCGTAGCCGGCGCGGCTGAAGATCGCCACCGCCAGCGAGCCGACGCCGCCGGTGGCGCCGGTCACCGCCAGCGGCCCCAGCGCCGGCGCCTGCCGGTTCTCGCGCATCCGGTACAGCGCCAGGGCGGCGGTGAAGCCGGCGGTGCCCAGCACCATGCTCTCGCGCAGGTCCAGGCCGCGCGGCAGGGGAATGGTCCACTCGGCCGGGAGCCGCGCGTAGGCCGCGTAGCCGCCGTCGCGGGTCTCGCTGAGGCCGCTGCCGGTGGCCAGCACCGCGTCGCCCTCGCGGAAGCGCGGATCGGTGGAGGCGACCACGTGGCCGGCCACGTCGATGCCGCCCACCAGCGGGAAGCGCCGCAGGATCCTGCCCTTGCCGGTGCCGGCCAGGGCGTCCTTGTAGTTCACCGACGACCACGCGGCCTTGACCACCACCTCGCCGGGCGAGAGGGCGTCCAGCGACAGCGGCTCGATGCCGCTGCGGTAGCCGTCCGCGTCGTCGTGGATGCGGAAGGCGGGGAAGGTGGCGGGAACGGTCATGGCGCGGACCCTCGCGGTGCGGAGGAGCCCGATTCTGTCATGCGCGCGGGCCGGGCTGGTGCCGACCTTCGTCGCATGGCGCCACCGCATCGGGCTGCGGCGCTTCTCGTCCATCCGCGCTGCGGCGGTGCGCGGGGCGCTGGCGAGGGTGGGCGCGTCGCCACGCGCTACGACGTCCCCGCATCAGGCTGCGGCGCTTCTCGTCCATCCACTTCTCCACCCGGGCCGGTCGGTAATCACGCATCCACGCCAGCATCGCGTCGATGTCCTCGCCGTACCAGAGGTCGGCGCGCTGGTCCGGGTGCAGGAAGCGCTCGGCCACCATGCGGTCGATCATTCCGATCAGCGGCGCGTAGAAGCCCTCCACGTCGAGGAAGGCGCAGGGCCGGTTGCCGATGCCCAGCTGGCGCCAGGTGAGCATCTCGAAGATCTCCTCCATGGTGCCGAACCCGCCCGGCAGGGCGACGAAGGCGTCGGACAGTTCGAACATGCGCATCTTGCGCTCGTGCATCGAACCGACGATCTCCAGCTCGGTCAGCCCGCGGTGGGCCACTTCCCAGTCCGCCAGTTGCCTGGGGATCACCCCGGTGACCTGGCCGCCGGCGGCCAGCACCGCGTTGGCCACCGTGCCCATCAGCCCGACGTTGCCGCCGCCGTAGACCAGGCGCAGGCCATCCCGGGCGATGCGGTCGCCCAGGGCGATGGCGCGCTCGGTGTAGGCCGGCTTGCTGCCGGCGTTGGAGCCGCAGTAGACGCAGATCGATTTCATGCGGGTTCCCGGGCCGGATCAGTCGGGTGATTTGCGCTGGCGCACCAGGATGGCGACGCCCAGGGCGATGAAAGCCAGGCCGACGCCGCTGAAGGCGATCCGCTGGCTGGCCAGCGCCCCGGCGATGAACATCGCGCCGGCGGCGATGTAGAGCGCGGCCGTGACGCGGTGCGAAAGTCCGTTCGATGCCATGTCCAGCCCTCCATCAAGTGCCCGTCAGTGTGCCTCGGGAACGACGAAGCCGGGTCTCCCCGGCTTCGTGGCGCCACGGCCCGGGTCGGGCGGTTCGCGCCCGGGCGCCATGGCGGGGCGGCACGCACGGGGATTTCCGCGGCGCGGACCTCCCCGCCCGACGCGGCGAACCTTCAGTTCGCCTTGTGGATGGCGCGCTTGTCCACCGCCATGGCGGCGTCGTGGATCGCCTCCGACAGGGTCGGGTGGGCGTGGCAGATGCGCGCCAGGTCCTCCGCCGAGCCGCTGAACTCCATGGTCAGCACGCCCTCGTGCACCAGCTCCGAGGCGTTGGCGCCGACGATGTGCAGGCCCAGCACGCGGTCGGTCTCGGCATGGGCGATGACCTTGACGAAACCCACCGGCTCGGCCATGGCCACGGCGCGGCCCACGGCGGCGAACGGGAAGCTGCCGGCCTTGTACGGCACGCCCTCGGCCTTGAGCTGCTGCTCGGTCTTGCCGACCCAGGCGATCTCCGGGCCGGTGTAGATCACGTACGGGATGGTGTCGAAGTTGACGTGGCCCGGCAGGCCGGCGATCAGCTCCGCCACCGCGATGCCTTCCTCGAAGCCCTTGTGCGCCAGCATCGGCCCGCGCACGCAGTCGCCGATGGCCCACACGCCGTCCACGCCGGTGTGGCAGTGCTCGTCCACCACGATCTGCCCGCGCTCGTTGAGCTGCACGCCGGTGCCTTCGGCCAGCAGGCCCTTCGTCGCGGCGCGGCGGCCCACCGCCACCAGCAGCTTGTCCACGACCAGGGTCTGCTCGCCCGCGTCGTCGGCGTAGGTGATGGACACTTCCTTCTTCTTGCCCTTGCCGGCGCCCTTGGCCTGCACCACCTCGGCCCTGGAGACCTTGGCGCCCAGCCTGATGTCCAGGCCCGCCTTCTTGAACTCGCGCGCGGCCAGCTTCGAGACCTCGGCGTCGGCGGCCGGCAGGAACTCCGGCATCGCCTCGAGGATGGTGACCTCGGCGCCCAGGCGGCGCCACACGCTGCCCAGCTCCAGGCCGATCACGCCGGCGCCGATGACGGCCAGGCGCCTGGGCACCTCGGTGAAGTCCAGCGCGCCCACGTTGTCGACGATGTTCTCGCCGTCGAACTTCGCGAAGGGCAGCTCGATCGAATCCGAGCCGGCGGCCAGGATGACGTTGGTGCCCTTGAGCTCGACCTCGGCGCCGTCGTGCTGCCGGACCTTGACCACGTTGCCCGGCTGCAGCTGGGCGAAACCGTAGTACGGCGTCACCTTGTTGGCCTTGAACAGCATGGCGATGCCGCCGGTGAACTGCTTCACGATGCCGTCCTTGCGGGCGATCATCCTGGCCACGTCGATCCGCGCATCCTTGAAGCTGATGCCGTGCTGATCGAACTTGTGCAGCATGTTCTCGTACTGGTGGGTCGAGTCCAGCAGCGCCTTGGACGGGACGCAGCCCACGCGCAGGCAGGTGCCGCCGAGGGCCGGCTTGCCGTCCTTGCCCAGCGCGGCGTCGATGCAGGCGGTCTTCAGGCCCAGCTGCGCGGCGCGGATCGCGGCGTGGTAGCCGGCCGGGCCGGCACCGATGACGACGACGTCGAATTGTTCAGCCATTTCCAGTTCCTTTGCCAAGCGCTGCCCGCGTGGCGGGAGCGGCCCCGTGGGGCAGGGTCTTCAGGGGCGGGAACCGCGGGTCGGAGCCCATGTCCGCCGGCCCTGGCGAAAACGGCGCCGCCCTTCCGGGGAAGGGCGGCGCGCGGGGTGCTTACAGCCCGAACAGGATGCGGTTCGGGTTCTCGAGCTGGTTCTTGATGTCCACCAGGAACAGCACCGCGTCCTTGCCGTCGATGATGCGGTGGTCGTAGGAGAGGGCGATGTACATCATCGGCGCGACCACGACCTGGCCGTTCTCGGCGATCGGCCGCTCCTTGATGGCGTGCATGCCCAGGATCGCGCTCTGCGGCGGGTTGACGATCGGCGTGGACATCAGCGAGCCGAAGGTGCCGCCGTTGGTGATGGTGAAGGTGCCGCCCTGCAGGTCGTCCAGGCCCAGCTTGCCGTCGCGCGCCTTCTTGGCGTAGTCGGCGATGCCCTTCTCGATGTCGGCGAAGCCCATGCGCTCGACGTTGCGCAGCACCGGCGTCACCAGGCCCTTGTCGGTGGACACGGCGATGGAGATGTCGGCGTAGCCGTGGTAGATGATGTCGTCGCCGTCGACCGAGGCGTTGATGACCGGGAAGCGCTGCAGCGCGTTGGCCGCGGCCTTCACGAAGAAGCTCATGAAGCCCAGCTTGATGCCGTGGGCCTTCTGGAAGTCCTCGCCCAGCTCCTTGCGCGCGGCGGCGACCTTGGCCAGGTTGACCTCGTTGAACGAGGTCAGCATGGCGATGGAATCCTTGGACTGCATCAGGCGCTCGGCGATGCGCTTGCGGATGCGGGTCATCGGCACCCGCTCCTCCGGGCGCGCGCCGCCGGCCTTGCCGGCGCCGCCGCTGCGGGCGTAGTTGACGATGTCTTCCTTGGTCACCGCGCCGCGGCGGCCGGTGCCCTCGACCTGCGACGGGTCGACGCCCTCGCGGGCGGCGGTGGCGCGGGCGCCCGGGGGCAGCTCGGTGCCGCCCTGGGCGGCCTCCGGCTTCCTGGCGACCTGCGGGCCTTCCTGCCTGGCGGCCTCGGCCTTGGCGGCCTCGGCCTTCTGCGCCGGCGCCTCGGCCGGGGCAGGGGCGGGCGCCGGGGCGGCGGCCACCGCGCCCTCCTCGATGACGGCCAGCACTTCCTGGCTGGTCACCGTGTCGCCCTGCTTGAACCGGATCTCCTTGAGCACGCCGTCCACCGGCGAAGGGACCTCGAGCACGACCTTGTCGGTCTCCAGGTCCACGAGGTTCTCGTCGCGCTTGACCGCCTCGCCCGCCTTCTTGTGCCAGCTGGCGATGGTGGCGTCGGAGACGGATTCGGGAAGGACCGGAACTTTGACTTCGGTGGCCATGAGGGCGTCCTGATGCGTTTGGCGGTGGGGGCGGTTATTCGGCGACGATCTGGCTGCCGAGCGGATTCACGAGCGCGTCGGCGACCAGCTTGGTCTGTTCCTCGACGTGGTCGGCGAAATGGCCGACCGCGGGCGAGGGCGAGCGGCTGCGGCCGGCGTAGTGCAGGGCCTGGCCTTCGGCCAGGCAGGCCTGCAGGTGGTGCTTGATCTGGTACCACGCGCCCTGGTTCTGCGGTTCTTCCTGGCACCAGACCACGTCCCTGGCCTTGCCGAAGCGCTTGAGCTCGGCGGCCAGCAGCTCGCGCGGGAACGGGTAGAGCTGCTCGACGCGGACCAGCGCCACGTCGTCCTGGCCGCGCTTCTGCGCGTCCTCGAGCAGGTCGTAGTAGACCTTGCCGGAGCACAGGACCACGCGCCTGACCTTCTTCGGGTCGGCGGCGCCGTCCGGGATCAGGTGCTGGAACTCGCCGTCGGCCAGATCCTCCAGCGTGGAGACGGCCAGCTTGTGCCGCAGCAGCGACTTGGGCGTCATCACCACCAGCGGCTTGCGCGTGCTCATCTTCATCTGCCGGCGCAGCATGTGGAACGCCTGGGCCGGGGTGGTGGGCACGCAGACCAGCATGTTCTCCAGCGCGCACAGCTGCAGGAAGCGCTCCAGGCGCGCGGAGCTGTGCTCCGGGCCCTGGCCTTCGTAGCCGTGCGGCAGCAGCAGCGTCAGGCCCGAGATGCGGCCCCACTTGGCCTCGCCGGCGGCGATGAACTGGTCGATGACCACCTGCGCGCCGTTGGCGAAGTCGCCGAACTGCGCTTCCCAGATGTCCAGCGTGTTCGGGTCGGTGGTGGAGAAGCCGTACTCGAAGGCCATCACCGCCTCCTCGCTGAGCAGCGAGTCGATCACGGTGGCCTGCTCGGGCACCTCGACCAGCTGGCGCAGCGGCAGGTAGTAGCTGTCGGTCTTCTGGTCGTGGAGGATGGCGTGGCGATGGAAGAAGGTGCCGCGGCCGGCGTCCTGGCCGACCAGGCGCAGGCCGTGGCCCTCGGCCAGCAGGGTGGCGTAGGCCAGGTTCTCGGCGAAGCCCCAGTCGCCCGGGACCTCGCCGGCGGTCATCTTCAGCCGGTCCTCGTAGATCTTGGCCACGCGCGGGTGCAGCGCCACGCCCTGCGGGATGGTGTTGATGATCCTGGCCAGCTGCACCAGCGTGGCCTTCTTGACCCGGGTGTCCACCGCGTCGGAGAGCTTGCCCGACAGGTACCGGGACCAGTCGATGGTCAGCTCGTAGTCCTCCGGCTTGGAGGCGGCCAGCTCGGTGGTGACCTCGCCGGCGTCGAGCTTGGCGCGGTAGCCGTCGACCAGGGCACGGGACTCGTCGGCGGCGACCACGCCCGCCTTCTCCAGGCGCGCCGCGTACAGCTCGCGGGTGGTCGGGTGCTTGCGGATGGTCTGGTACATCAGCGGCTGGGTGGCCGCCGGCTCGTCGGCCTCGTTGTGGCCGTGGCGGCCGTAGCACACCAGGTCGATGACCACGTCCTTGCGGAACTGCTGGCGGAACTCGTAGGCCAGCTTGGCCACGAAGACCACCGCCTCGGGGTCGTCGCCGTTCACGTGGAACACCGGCGCGCCGACCATCTTGGCCACGTCCGTGCAGTACAGGGTGGAGCGCGCGTCTTCCTTGTGGCTGGTGGTGAAGCCCACCTGGTTGTTGACCACCACGTGCACGGTGCCGCCGACGGCGAAGCCCCGCGCCTGCGACATCTGGAACAGCTCCATCACCACGCCCTGGCCGGCGAAGGCCGCGTCGCCGTGGATCAGCACCGGCAGCACCTGGCGGCGCTCGCTGTCGCCGCGGCGCTCCTGGCGCGAGCGCACCGACCCGGCGACCACCGGGTCGACGATCTCGAGGTGCGAGGGGTTGAACGCCAGCGCCAGGTGCACCGGCGAGCCGGGGGTGGCGATGTCGGCGGAGAAGCCCATGTGGTACTTCACGTCGCCGGCGTGGGCGCGGGCGTCGTGCTCGAACTTGCCCTCGAACTCGTCGAACAGCTTGCGCGGGTTCTTGCCCAGGGTGTTGACCAGCACGTTGAGGCGGCCGCGGTGGGCCATGCCGATCACGATGTCCTTGACCCGGTCCACGCCGGCCTGGCGCACCACCGTGTCCAGCAGCGGGATCAGCGAGTCGCCGCCTTCCAGCGAGAAGCGCTTCTGGCCGACGTACTTGGTGTGCAGGTAGCGCTCCAAGCCCTCGGCGGCGGTCAGCCGCTCCAGCACGCGCTTGCGGGTCTCGGCGCTGAGGTTGTAGTCGCCGCCGGCGGCTTCCAGGCGCTGGTACAGCCACTGGCGCTGCTCGACCTCGGGGATGTGCATGAACTCGGCGCCGATGGAGCCGGTGTAGGTCGCCTTCAGGCGCGCGAGCAGGTCGCGCAGCTTCATCCGCGGCTGGCCGGCCAGGCCGCCGGTGCTGAACTCGCTGTCCAGGTCGCGTTCGGACAGGTTGTGGAAATCCAGGCCCAGGTCGGGCGGGTTCATCGGCGGGCTCAGGCCCAGCGGGTCGAGCCGGGCGCCCAGGTGGCCGCGCGAGCGGTAGGCGGTGATCAGGCGGCCGACGTTGCGTTCGCGCTCGTCCCCCGCGCCCGGCGCCGCGGTGCCGGCATTGGCGGCGTGGCGCGCGGCTTCGGCGACGTGGGCGATGACCGCCGAGTGCGGGACGTCACCGGCCTCGCGGCCCTTGAAACCGTCGAAGTAGGCTTTCCACTTCGGGTCGACGCTGTCGGGGGAGACCAGGTACTGCTCGTACAGGTCCTCGATGTAGGCGGCGTTGCTGCCGAGTTGCGAAGACTGCGCAAACTGCTTGAGTAGGTTGTCCACGATGAGGTCGCGTCTGGGTGGGGGGCGGGCCCGGTGGGCCCCGGCCCGACGGGCGGGCAGGACAGCCGCAAAAGTATAACCCCCAACGCGCGGCTGGGCGCGGGTTCGCGGCTCCGCGGCCGGGCCGCGGGGCACCCCGGCGTGCCGGGGTTCACACTCCCAGCACGCGGTACTCGGTGCAGGGCCGCGAGCGCTCCCAGACGCGCTCGAATTCCAGGCGCAGGCGCCGCGAGGCCGGCGGGTCGTACACGCCGCCCTCGCCCTCGAAGCGGTGTCCCAGCGGGCGGAAGCAGGCGCCGCCGGTGTCGTTGAAGGCGTAGGCCGACGGGTAGGCCGCGTCCACCGGGTCGCGCACCTCGCGGAAGGCGAACACGCTGGGCAGGCGCTGGGCCAGCGGCAGCAGCGGGGCGCCGGCGCGCTGCGGCGCGGCGGCGTTCTGCAGCAGGATGCGCACGCGGTGTTCGCCCGGGCGCACGGCGAAGCGGCGCAGCGCCTCCAGCACGTCCTCGCGGTCGAGCAGTTCCGGGTCCAGGGTGCGGCTGTACAGGCCCAGCTCGCGGCGCGCATGGGTGGCCAGGGCCACCAGCACGGCGGCCGCGGCGTCCGCATCCTCGATGGCGCTGGAACCGGGCAGGCGCCGGCGCATCCCGCGGTGCACGATGCCGGCCTCGACGAAGGCCGGTCCGCAGGGCACGAAGCCGGCGCGGGCGTAGAACGGCAGGGCGTGCGCCTGCGCGTGCAGGGCCACCTCGGGCCAGCCGCGGCGGCGGGCTTCGTCCAGCAGGGCCTCGAGCATCGCTTCGCCGATGCCGCGGCCGCGCTCGGCGGCCAGCACGGCCATGCGCCCGATCCGCCGCTCGGGCGTCAGCCGCGCGGTGCCCACGACCCGGCCCGCGCCATCGCGGGCCAGCACGTGGTGGCTCAGCGGGTCCAGCGCGTCGCGCTCCAGCTCCGGCGGCACGCCCTGCTCGCGCACGAACACCGCCTCGCGCACCGCGTGCAGCTCGGCGTGGTCGCGCGCGTAGTCGGCGGCGGCGACGGTGAAGCTCACGCGTCCTCCGCGTCCCCGTCCGCGTCCGGATCGTCCGCCCTCAGGGCGTAATGGCCGGCCTGGTAGAGCGCGTACACCGCGTCGCGGCCGGCGTCGGACAGCGCGCCGTAGCCCGGGCCGTCCAGTTGCGCGGCGGCGGCGATGCGGCGCGCGTCGGCCACCGGCAGGGACAGGGCCTGGCCGCTGCAGAACAGGCTGGCGCCGCGGCGGTTGCGGCGCCAGGCCATGCGCGACCACGGGTGGCGCTGCAGCGCCGCGCCCTGCGAGAGATCCCATTCCAGCTCGATGCGCGGGCGCGGCTCGCCGCCGGGGACGACCTCGCCGGCGGCGCGGTAGGTGGTGATGAAGCGGCCGAACCAGTCGCCCAGGCGGTCCGGGTCGTTCATGCGGATGGCGTTGAGCGCCTCGACCACGCGGCCCATCGCCGCCGCGTCGATCTCGTAGGGATCGGCCGGCGGGGCCAGGTCCTGGTCGCGGTAGCGGATGGACTCGTCGGCGCCGGACAGCACCTCGTCCAGCCAGTCGCCGATCAGCTCGGCCGCGGCCGGCGCGCGCATGCCGACCGAAAAGGTGAGGCAGGGGTCCTCGGCCACGCCGTGGTGGGGCACGCCCGGCGGCAGGTAGAGCATGTCGCCCGGGCCCAGGACCCAGTCGTGGGTCGGGGCGAAGCGGCGCAGCAGCTTGAGCTCGACGTCGTCGCGGAAGTCCTGCGGCGGGTTGGGGCCGGCGTCGATCTGCCAGCGGCGGTGGCCGTGGGCCTGCAGCAGGAACACGTCGTACT
>DASRYN010000122.1:0-3774 GCA_035687185.1 Pseudoxanthomonas sp.
AGCACCGCCTGCGCCACTGCGACGGCCGCTGGCGCTGGGTGCGCGACAGCGGGCGGGTGGTCGCCTGGTCGGCCGACGGCCGCCCGCTGCGCATGATCGGCACCCACACCGCCATCGACGACCAGAAGCAGCTGGAGGAGCGCCTGCGCAAGCAGCAGGCGCTGCTGGAGGAGATCCAGCGCGTGGCCGGCATGGTGCCCTGGTCCTGGGACCCGCGCACCGACACCGGCTGGTGGCCGCGCGACCTCTACCGCCTCACCGGGCAGGCCGCGCGCCTGCGCGACTCCGGCCGCGCCTGGCTGCGGCGGCTGCCGCGCCCGGCTTCCGCGGCGCTGCGCCGCGCCTGGCGGCGCATGCGCCGGGAGGGCCAGCCGGTGGGCTTCGACCTCGAGCTGCACGACGCGCAGGGGCAGCCGCTGCACCTGCAGGCCTGGGCGCGACCGCAGCAGGACGAGGCCGGCCGCATCGTGCGGGTGGTGGGCCAGGTGCAGGACGTGACCGCCCAGCGCCGCGCCGACGCCCTGCTGCGCTGGCGCACCGAGCTGCTCGACCGCGTCTCCTCGCTGGGCCAGATCGGCGGCTGCGAGATCGAGCCGGACACCCGCCGCGTGCAATGGACCGACGAGTGCTGCCGCATCCACGGCCTGCCGCCGGGCCCGCTCGCCCTGGACGACGTGCTCTCGCTCTACACCCGCGAATCGCGCGAGGCCTTCGAGGCCGCGCTGGCGCGGCTGGCCGCGGGCGGCCCGCGCGAGCAGCTGGACCTGTGCTTCTACCGCCAGAACGGGCAGCGCGTGTGGGTCCAGGTGTTGCTGGAGCTGGACACTCGGCCGGGCCTGCCGCCGCGCATCGTGGCCCTGTACCGGGACGTCAGCCGCGAGCGCGAGACCAGCGAGCGCATCGAGCTGCTCTCGCACTACGACCTGCTCACCGGCCTGCCCAACCGCTTCCTGCTGCGCGAGCAGGCCGAGGAGGCCATCGCCGCGGAACGCGAGCGCGCCGAGCCGGGCCTGGCCCTGCTGCTGGTGGACCTGGACGGCTTCAAGAGCATCAACGACTCCTTCGGCCACGCCGCCGGCGACGCCATGCTCAAGGCGGCCGCCGGCCGCATGCACCACACCCTGCGCGGCGGCGACCTGTTCGGGCGCCTGGGTGGCGACGAGTTCATGGTGGTGCTGCGCGGCAGCCACGTCGACGCCGCCGAGGCCGAGGCCGCGGCGCAGCGGTTGATCGCGGCGCTGTCCGAGCCGCTGATGTTCGGCAGCGAGAACCTGAAGGTCGGCGCCAGCGTCGGCATCGCCCTGCTGGGCCGCGACGGCCAGGCCTTCGACGCCCTGCTGCGCGCGGCCCATGCCGCGCTGCGGGTGGCGCGCGAAGCCGGGCGCAACGGCTGGCAGCTGCACACCGAGGAGATCCAGCGCCGGACCCGCCGACGGCTGGAGATCGAGTACGCGCTGCGCGGCGCGCTGGAGCGCGACGAGTTCACCCTGGTCTACCAGCCACAGGTGAGCCTGCGCGACGGCCATCCGCCCGGCATCGAGGCGCTGCTGCGCTGGCACTGGGCCGGCGGCCCGTGCCATCCCGGCGAGTTCGTGCCCATCGCCGAGGACTGCGGCGAGATCGTGCGCCTGGGCGAGTGGGTGATCAGCGAGGCCTGCCGCCAGGCGGTGGCCTGGCACGCGGCCGGGCTGAACTTCGGGCGCATCGCGGTCAACGTCTCCGGCGTGCAGCTGCGCGACCGCGGCTTCGCCGACCGGGTGGTGGCGCTGTGCCAGCGCGCCGGCTGGCCCCCCGGCCGGCTGGAACTGGAGCTGACCGAGTCGGCGCTGATCCTGGACAGCGAAAGCCTGCGCCAGTGCTTCCAGGTGTTCGAGCGCCACGGCATCCAGCTGGCGGTGGACGACTTCGGCACCGGCTTCTCGAACCTGCACTACCTCAACCGGTTCCCGGTGCAGCGGCTGAAGATCGACCGCAGCTTCATCGCCGACATGCTGCGCGACGCCAACGCCGGCGAGGTCACCCAGGCCATCGTCCATCTCGGCCACGCGCTGGGCATGCGCGTGGTGGCCGAAGGCGTGGAGACGCTGGAGGAGCAGGCCCAGCTCAGGGCCTGGGGCTGCGACGAGGTGCAGGGCTACGTGCACACCCGGCCGCTGCCGCCGCGCGAACTGGCGCAGTGGCTGCGCATGGCCAACGAGGCCGGCGCGCGCGACGGCGGGGCATCCTGGTCCTCGCCGGGGCTGGCCAGCAGCTCGCGCTGAGGCCGTCGGGCGGGCGCCTCTGTCCGCCGCCTGCCACGGCAGACCGGCTCGCGGTGCGCGGTGCGCGGTGCGCGGTGCGCGGCCGCAGATTGTTCCGGCATCGCATCGCGTGCCCCTCCACCGCGCCGCATCGCCGCAGCCCGGGGGCCGCACCGGAAGGAGACCTTCGTCACGCCATGGCAGGGCGCCCCGGGCGCAGCCGGCGACCGCGCCGCCTTCACCCCCATCAGCGGAGCCCGCGGGAGGTGCCCCGCGCGTGCGCGGCAACGTGCTCCGCGCCGCGCTCAATCCGCCAGCGGCACCGCCGGCCCGCACAGGCCCAGGTCCCAGCCGATGCAGGCGGCGAGCGGATCGGCCGTCGCCGCCTCCGCGTCGCGCGCGGCCGCGGCGGCTGCCAGCTCCTGCAGCGCCAGCGCCTCCAGCCGCTGCAGCGCGGGCGGAGGCGGGGCGGCGCGTCGCGGCACGTCGGGCGCTTCGGACATGGCGGCGGGGCGGGAACCGGGAACGGCGCTCACGGACGGCGCCGGATGCGCGCGGGCCCCGGCGCGGAACCGGGGCCCTGGTTGCGGACGGACGGGACGGGGAAGGACTGCGCGGACACGCCGCTCAGAACAGTTCCACCGTGCCGGCGCCCATGCTCTGCTGGGTCACCGGCTTGTGCGGCGGCTGCTCCCACTCGCCGCGCAGGTCGTGCAGGCGCTGGCCCAGCCGCTGCAAGGCGCGCAGCAGGTCGTCGTCGTTGGCGCCGTTGCTGCGGTGGAGCAGGTCCTGCAGCGCCAGCGCCTCGCGGTTGATCGCGTCCAGGCGGTCCAGGTGCACGTGGGCCCCGCCCAGGGCCTGGGTGGCGATGTCCTCGAACTGCAGGGCGCGCACCGCCTCGGCGACGCTGCCGTCGATCGCGCGGCCGCATTCGGATATCTCGCGCATGCCCTCGCCGAGCGAGGCGTTGATCGCGGCCACGTTCTGCAGCATGGCCGCGGCCTCGACGCGCGCCTCGCGGGAACGGTCCAGGTCGCGCGAGGCCATCTGCGAGACCGTCTCGCGCACCTTGGCGATGGCGTCCTTGGAACTGTGCGCCAGCTTGCGGATCTGCTCGTTGAAGGTGGTCGAGCGCTCGGACAGGTTGCGCACCTCGTCGGCCACCACCGCGAAGCCGCGGCCGGCCTCGCCGGCACGGGCGGCCTCGATGGCGGCGTTCAGCGCCAGCAGGTTGGTCTGGTCGGCGATGGACTTCACGTCCTCGAGCAGGGCGAAGATGCCGTCCAGGTGCTGGGCCATCTGGTCGATGTGCTGCACGGTGGTGGTGCTCTGGCCGGCCACCTGCTCCAGGGCCTCGACCAGCTGCTCCATCCGCTGGCTGGCGTGCTGGGCGAAGCGGGCCACGTCCACGCCGCCGGCGCCGTCCTGGTCGGCGATGATCCGGGCCATGGCCTGGCTCTGCTGGCGGGACCTGCGGTTCATCGCGTCGAAACTGCCGCCCAGCCCGGCGACCGCCTGGCGGATCAGTTCGCGG
>DASRYN010000123.1:0-14641 GCA_035687185.1 Pseudoxanthomonas sp.
CGACGCGCGCCCGCGGCGCCAGCTCGACGATGCGCGGATCGACCAGCTCGTCCAGCAGCAGCACCTCGGCGCCGGCCAGGGCGCGCACCGCCTTGAGCGTGAGCAGCTCCAGGTCGCCGGGCCCGGCGGAAAGCAGCACCACCTCGGCCGGTGGGCGGCGTGCGGGACGGGTACCGGTCATGGCGGGGTCCTCCGGGTTCATGCGCTCGCCGCCTCGCGGACGAGCCGGGTCAGCTGCGGCACGCAGGAACCGCAGACGGTGCCGCAGCCCAGGTGCTCCTTGAGCGCGGCCACGTCGTCGCCGGCGCGCGCGCGCGCGCGGATGGCCGATTCGCTCACCTGACGGCAGACGCAGACCACCGGGTCGCGCACGACCTCGGCCGCCGCCGCCGAGAACGCCGCCAGCCGCGGCCCGCGCCACGCCGCACCGGACACGGCCGCGCGCAGCAGGCC
The DNA here is from genome assembly GCA_035687185.1 of Pseudoxanthomonas sp. Classification (GTDB taxonomy): domain Bacteria; phylum Pseudomonadota; class Gammaproteobacteria; order Xanthomonadales; family Xanthomonadaceae; genus Pseudoxanthomonas. Next base: position 454 of record DASRYN010000123.1, read on the forward strand.
CTCGCCGCCGGCGCCGGGTTGCGGCTCGGCCCACAGCAGGCCGTCGATGTGGTTGGCACCGCCGTCCGTGCGCCAGGCCACGCGCTTGAGCAGGCCGCGGCGCGCGTCGCGGTATTCGAGCGTGTCGGGGCCGGCGGCGAGCGCCAGCGCGCCGTCCAGCGCCTCCAGCCACGCCGCCGGCATGGCCTCGGCCGCGGCCGCGCGCAGCACCAGCCAGGCCACGCCCTCCGGCGCGCCGGGCTCGGGCAGCAGCGACAGGCCGGCGTAGCCGCAGTCCTTCAGCAGCGGCTGCACCGCGCCGCGCAGCGCCAGTGCGTCGCCGCGGCGCGCGGCCAGCAAGTGCCAGCCGAAGCCCGCCTTCTCCACCCGCACGGCCGCGTGCTTGAGCTCGGGCTGGCGCGAGCGCGCGTCCACCGCCGGCTGGCTGACCTCGTTGATGCCGCCGCTGGAGAGGAACTGGCCGCTCCAGTGCATGGCGGCGAACACGGTGCCCGAGGCGACCTCGTCCGACGGCTCCAGCGGCAGCACCAGCTCGCCGCGGCGGCTGCTCACCCGCACCAGCTCGCCGGGCTTCAGGCCGCGGCGCGCGGCGTCGTCCGGATGCATGCGCAGGGCCGGTTCCGGGCTGTGCGCGAACAGCGCCGGCACGCGCCCGGTGCGCGACATGCCGTGCCACTGGTCGCGCAGGCGCCCGCTCAGCAGCCGCAGCGGGTAGCGTGCGGAGGTCGGCTCCACCACCGGCTTGTACGCGGTGGCGTGGAAGCGGGCGCGGCCGTCGGCGGTGGCGAACACGCCGTCGGCGTAGCGGCGGGCCTGGCCGCGCGTGGCGCCGGCGGGGAACGGCCACTGCTGCGGCCCCTCCGCTTCCAGGCGCGCGTAGTCCAGGCCGCCGATGTCCAGGTCGCGGCCCACGGTCAGGGCGCGGTGTTCGTCGAAGATCTGCGAAGGCTGCTCGAAGCCGAACAGCGGAGGCGCGCCCGGCGCGGCCAGCCGCGCCTCCAGCCGCCGCGCGACCTCGCGCGCGATCCACCAGTCCGGCCGCGCCTGGCCGGGCGCGGGCACCGCCGCGCGCACGCGCGAGATGCGCCGCTCGGAATTGGTGACCGTGCCCTCCTTCTCGCCCCAGGTGGTGGCCGGCAGCAGGGCGTCGGCGTAGGGCACCGTGTCGGTGTCGGCGAAGGCTTCCTGCACGACCACGTACTCGGCGCGCTGCAGCGCCTCGCGCACCGGGCCGATGTCGGGCATCGAGTGCGCGGGGTTGGTGCAGGCGATCCACACCGCCTTGACCTTGCCGCTGCGCAGGCCCTCGAACAGCTCCACCGCCGGCAGGCCCGGGCGCGGCGAGAGGCTGCCGGACGGCAGCTTCCACAATGCCTCCACCTCGGCGCGGTGGGCGTCGTCGCCGATCTCGCGGTGCGCGGCCAGCATGGTGGCCATGCCGCCGACCTCGCGCCCGCCCATCGCGTTGGGCTGCCCGGTCAGCGAGAACGGGCCGGCGCCGGGGCGGCCGATCTGGCGCGTGGCCAGGTGCAGGTTGATCAGCGCCAGGTTCTTGTCGGTGCCGTGCGCGGACTGGTTCAGGCCCATGCAGTACAGCGATAGGGCGGCCGGGCTGCGGCCGAACCACTCCGCAGCCGTCACCAGGTCCGCCACCGGGACGCCGCAGACCTCGGCGGCCATGCGCGGCGGATAGTCGCGCAGCAGGCGCTTGAGCTCGGCGAAGCCGGTGGTGTGGGCCTCGATGAATGCCGCATCCACCATCCCCTCCCAGATCAGGTGGTGCAGCATGCCGTTGAACAGTGCCACGTCCGTGCCCGGCTGCACCTGCAGGTGCAGGTCGGCCATGGCCGCGGTGTCGGTGCGGCGCGGATCGACCACGATCCAGCGCGTCCCCGGGTCGCGCGCGCGGGCTTCCTCCAGGCGCCGGAACAGCACCGGGTGCGCCCATGCGGCGTTGCTGCCGGCGAACAGCACGGTGCGCGCGTGCTCCAGGTCGTCGTAGCAGGTCGGCGGGCCGTCGGCGCCGAAGGCCAGCTTGTAGCCGGTCACCGCGCTGGACATGCACAGCCGCGAGTTGGTGTCGATGTTGTTGGTGCCGACCAGCCCCTTGGCCAGCTTGTTGAAGACGTAGTAGTCCTCGGTCAGCAGCTGCCCGGAGATGTAGAAGGCCACCGCGTCCGGCCCGTGCCGCTCGACGATGCCGGCCAGCCGCTCGGCCACCGTGTCCAGCGCCAGGTTCCAGTCCACCGGCCGGCGCGGCTCGTGGCGCTGGCGGCGCAGCTCCGGCTGCAGCACGCGGCCGTGCAGGCTGCGCGCGGTGTCGGCCAGCGCGCGGCCCTTGCTGCACAGCCGGCCGTGGTTGGCCGGGTGCTCCGGGTCGCCCTCCACGCCGGTGATGCGCCCGTCCTGGCTGTGCACCAGCACGCCGCAGCCGACGCCGCAGTAGCAGCACGTCGTGCGCGTGGTGCGCGGCTGCGGCCGGCCGGGCGCGGAGCCGTCCATCAGGCCACGGCCTCCGCCAGGCCCGCGCCCTCGTCCGCACCGGCCACGGCCAGCCACACGGCGCCGTCGCGCAGCCGCACGGGGTAGCGCCGCGCGCAGCCCACGTCCGGCGCGCAGGCCTGGCCGCTGTCCAGGGCGATGTTCCAGCCGTGCAGGGGACAGGTCACGGTGTCGCCGGAGACGATGCCCTGCGACAGCGGCCCGCCCTTGTGCGGGCAGCGGTCGGCCAGCGCGAACACGCGGTCCGGGGCCGGACGGAACAGGGCGATGTCGTCGCCGGCTTCCCGCACCAGCACCCGCGCGCCCAGCACGGGGATGTCCTCGATCGCGCACACGCGCACCCAGGCTTCGGTCGTCGCCATCTCGTCAGTCCTCCAGTGCCACGGCGATCTGCCGGTCCAGGCGCAGCGGCGCGTACTCGCGGGCCTGGGTGCCGGCCACGCGGGCCGCCCACGGGTCGGGCAGGCCCTCCAGCGCGTACAGCAGGCGCTCGAACAGCGCGCGGCGGTTGGCCGCGTCGTCCACCACCTTCTGCCGCACGTAGTCCATACCCACCCGCTCGATGTAGTGCACGGTGCGGTCCAGGTAGTAGGCCTCCTCGCGGTACAGCTGCAGGAAGGCGCCGACGTACTCCTTCACCTCCTCCGGCGTCTTCACCTTGACCAGGAAGCGCGCCACCTCGGTCTTGATGCCGCCATTGCCGCCGACGTGGATCTCCCAGCCCGAGTCCACCGCGATGATGCCCACGTCCTTGATGCCGGACTCGGCGCAGTTGCGCGGGCAGCCGGAGACGGCCAGCTTGACCTTGTGCGGGCTCCACATGTTGGCCAGCATGGTTTCCAGGTCGATGCCCATCTGCGTGCTGTTCTGGGTGCCGAAGCGGCAGAATTCGCTGCCCACGCAGGTCTTCACCGTGCGGATCGACTTGCCGTAGGCGTGGCCGGACTTCATGCCCAGGTCGCGCCACACGTCGACCAGGTCCTCCTTCTTCACCCCGAGCAGGTCGATGCGCTGGCCGCCGGTGACCTTCACCATCGGGATGCGGTACTTGTCGGCGACGTCGGCGATGCGGCGCAGCTCGGAGGGGTTGGTGACGCCGCCCTTCATCTGCGGCACCACCGAGAAGGTTCCGTCCTTCTGGATGTTGGCGTGCGCGCGCTCGTTGATGAAGCGGCTCTGCGGGTCGTCCACCGCCTCGCGCGGCCAGGTCGAGAGCATGTAGTAGTTGATCGCCGGGCGGCAGGTGCTGCAGCCGTTGGGCGTGCGCCACTCCAGGAATGCGTAGGCCTGGGCGTGGGTGACCAGGCGGTGCTCGCGGATGGCCTGGCGCACCTCGGCGTGGGTGCGGTCGGTGCAGCCGCACACGGCCTTGGTCTTCGGCGTCTCCTGGAAATTGGAGCCCAGGCAGTTCATGAGGATCTGCTCGACCAGGCCGGTGCACGAGCCGCAGGAGCTGGCGGCCTTGGTGTGCTTCTTGACCTCGTCCACGGTGAACAGGCCCTGCTCGCGCACCGCCTTGACGATGGTGCCCTTGCACACGCCGTTGCAGCCGCAGACCTCGTCGCCGTCGGCCATGGCCGCGGCGCGGTCCTGGCCGGCGGTGCCGGAGTCGCCCAGCGCCTTCTCGCCGAACATCAGCTGGTCGCGGCGGTCGTCCACGCCGGTGCCGTCCTTGATCAGCTTGAAGTACCAGCCGCCGTCGCCGGTGTCGCCGTACAGGCAGGCGCCCACCAGCCGGTCGTCGCGGATGACCAGCTTCTTGTACAGGCCGCCGGCCGGGTCGGAGAGCACGATCTCCTCGCTGCCCTCCCCGCCCATGAAGTCGCCGGCCGAGAACAGGTCGATGCCGGTGACCTTGAGCTTGGTCGACACCGCCGAGCCCTTGTAGATGCCGATGCCGAAGCTGGCCAGGTGGTTGGCGCAGATCTTGGCCTGCTCGAACAACGGTGCGACCAGGCCGTAGGCCACGCCGCGGTGGCTCGCGCACTCGCCCACCGCGTAAACGCGCGGGTCGTAGGTCTGCAGCGTGTCGTTGACCACGATGCCGCGGTTGCAGTGGATGCCCGCCTCCTGCGCCAGCCGGGTGTTGGGGCGGATGCCGGCGGCCATCACCACCAGGTCGGCCGGGATCTGGTCGCCGTCGGAGAAGCGCACGCCGGCCACCTCGCCGGCGCCGTTGTCGAGAATCTCGGTGGTGGAGGTGTTGAGCCGGAAGCTGAGCCCGCGTTCGGCCAGCGACTGCTCCAGCAGCTGCCCGGCCACCGGGTCCAGCTGGCGCTCCATCAGCCAGCCGGCCAGGTGCACCACGGTCACGTCCATGCCGCGCAGCTTCAGGCCGTTGGCCGCCTCCAGGCCCAGCAGGCCGCCGCCGATCACCACGGCGTTCTTCTTCACCTTCGCCGTCTCGATCATGGTGCGCGTGTCGGCGATGTCGCGGTAGCCGATCACGCCCTTCAGGTCCTTGCCCGGCACCGGGAGGATGAACGGCAGCGACCCGGTGGCCAGCAGCAGGCGGTCGTACTCGGCCTCGGTGCCGTCGGCGGCGATCACCCGACGGTGCACGCGGTCGATGCGGGTGACCTCCTTGCCCAGGTGCAGGCGGATGCCGTTGTCCGCGTACCAGGACAGCGGGTTGAGCACGATGTCCTCGAAGTCCTGCTCGCCGGCCAGCACCGGCGAGAGCAGGATGCGGTTGTAGTTGGGATGCGGCTCGGCACCGAACACGGTGATGTCGTACATGTCCGGCACCAGCTTCAGCAGCTCTTCGAGCGTGCGGATGCCGGCCATGCCGTTGCCCACCACTACCAGTCTTGGCTTCTTCATTCTCGGTTCTCGCTGTGCGTTCCGGGCAGGGAGCGCGTCATGTAGGCGCTGCAGGGGTCTTCGCTGTAGTCGGCGAACGGGGCGCAGTAGCCGAAGCCGAAGCGTTCGTAGAGCGCGCGCGCGGGGGCGAACTCCGGCTGGGTGCCGGTCTCCAGGCTCAGCCGCCGGTAGCCGCGCCGGATGGCCTCCTCGAGCAGCCGCCGCAGCAGCGCGGCGGCCACGCCCTGGCCGCGGTACGCCGCCGCGGTGCGCATGGACTTGACCTCGCCGTGGGTGCCGTCCAGCTCCTTCAGCGCGGCGCAACCCAGCAGGCGGTCGTCGCGCCAGGCGCTCCAGAAGGTGATGTCCGGCGCGCGCAGCCGCGGCAGGTCCAGCGCGTGCACGCTCTCCGGCGGCGAGAGCCGGTACATGTCGTCCAGGTGCTCGCGCAGCAGCGCGGCGATCTCGGGTCCGTCCAGCGTGTCGACGACGATCCGCACGGCCGGCTCCTCAGACCCGGGCGGCGCCGAGCGCCGTCCACTGGCTGCGCCACTGCCGCTTGATGCCCGACAGCAGGCCCCACGCCGCCAGGGCGATGCCGGCGAAGGCCCACAGGCCGATGCCGTAGCCGCCGCTGTGCTGCTTGACCACGCCCAGGCCGGCCGCGAGCAGGAAGCCGCCCACGCCCCCGGCCATGCCGATCAGGCCGGTCATCAGGCCGATCTCGCTGCCGAAGCGCTGGGGCACCAGCTGGAACACCGCGCCGTTGCCGGTGCCCAGGCACAGCAGGGTCAGCACGAACAGGGCGACCACGCCGGCCGGCCCGCCCAGGCCCAGCGCGGCGCCGGCCACCAGCAGCGCCACCGACAGGTACACCGCCAGCAGCGTGCGGGTGCCGCCGATGCGGTCGGCGATGACGCCGCCCACCGGGCGCATGCCCGAGCCGGCCAGCACGCAGGCCGCGGTCGCCCAGCCGGCGATCTTCGGCTCGAAGCCGAACTGGTCGTGGAAGTAGCCCGGCAGCGCGCTGGCGAAGCCGGCGAAGCCGCCGAAGGTGATGGCGTAGAACAGCATGAACCACCACGAGTCGCGGTTGCCCACCAGCACGCGCGCGTAGTCGGCCAGGGTCTTGCGCGCGACCTTCACCGGCGCGTCCTTGGCGCAGGCGGCGAACACCACCAGCACCACCAGCAGCGGCAGGCACGCCAGGCCGAACACGTTGCGGTAGCCGAAGGCCGCGGCCAGCGCCGGCGCGAACAGCGCGGCCAGCACCGTGCCCGAGTTGCCGGCGCCGGCGATGCCCATCGCCGTGCCCTGGTGCTGCGGCGGGTACCAGCGCGAGGCCAGGGGCAGCGCCACCGCGAACGAGGCGCCGGCCACGCCCAGCATCACCCCCAGCAGCAGCACCTGGCCGAAGCTGTGCACGCCCAGGTGCCAGGCCGCCAGCAGCGCGGCGATCACCACCACCTGCGCCAGCAGCCCGGTGCGGCGCGAGCCGATACGGTCGGCCAGCAGCCCCATCGGCAGGCGCAGCAGCGCGCCGCAGAGGATGGGCACGGCCACCATCAGCGCGCGCTGCTGCGTGTCCAGCTGCAGCGCCTGGGCGATCTGCACCTGCATCGGGCCGAGCAGGTACCAGACCATGAAGCTCAGGTCGAAGTAGAGGAAGGCCGACAGCAGCGTGGGCGTGTGTCCGGCCTGCCAGAAGGATCGATTCATGCCGCGCCATCTCCGGGGAAGGGCGCCGCCGGCCTGCGCCTGCGGCGGAACACGGGGTGGAAAAAACAAACGGCGCCTGCCCGGCTCGCACCGGGAAGACGCCGTTGTCTCGTCGCGGCCGGACCGCCGTTGGCCTGGCCGCTGGAACTGGTTTTGCGGGACGCGCCGTTGCGCCCGCCACCGGTTTCAAGCAATCGCCATGCCAACTTCTCCCGCAGCGCAGCAACGCGGAAAAGTCCTTATTGTTCAGTGATTTGCAAGAAACTAGCCGCGCAAGGGAACGCACGCGCCGGGGTTGGGCGTTTCCCGCGATGGGCCCGATGCACCAGGCCGGTGCAGCGCGCACTTTCATTGTGCAGTGCCGCAAAACGGCGGCAGGCGCTCAGGCCGGCAGCGCGACCGGCGCGTCGGGGCGCGTGTCCTGCGCCGGCACCGCCACCCCGGCCAAGCGCGCGGCCTGCGCCCAGAGGTCGCGCCGGTAGACATCGGCCAGCCAGGCGTCGCCGTCCTCCGCGTGCGCCAGCCAGCCCCAGCGGCGGAACTGGGCCAGGAACCAGCGGCCGTCGGAAACCCAGGGGAAGTTCGCCTCGCCGCGGTCGTGGAAGCGCAGCGCCTCCTCCGGCACCTCGCCCGGGCGCGGCAGCAGGCCCGCGGCCAGGCGCGCCGCCGGCAGGCCGATGACCTCCGGCGCGGCCAGCCATTCGGCGGCCCGGCGCCGGTGCCCGGCATCCTCGTCCAGCCAGCGGCAGGCCTCGAGCACCGCGGCGGTGAGCGCCACGGCCAGCTCCGGCTGCAGCGCGGCGAAGTCGCGGCGGCAGGCGAGCACCTTCTCCGGATGCCCGGGCCAGATGCGGCCGCTGCGCACCACGCGCCGCCCCGCGCCCAGCGCCTCGGCGTGCTCGCCCCAGGGTTCGCCGGCGCAGAACCCGTCCAGCTCGCCGGTGGCCAGCGCCTGCGGCATCTGCGGCGGCGGCAGGGTCACGGCCGCCACGTCGCGCATCGGGTCCACGCCCTGCGCGGCCAGCCAGTGGTACAGCCACAGCGCGTGGGTGCCGGTGGGGAAGGTCTGCGCGAACACCGGCCGCCGCGGCAGCGCGCGCAGCGCCTCGCGCAACGGCCGCCCCTGCGCCAGCGCGTCGGCCAGCGGGGGCGCGAGCGCGATGGCCTGGCCGTTGCGGTTCAACCCGGCGAGCACGGCCAGGTCCGCGCGCGGCCCGGCGATGCCGGTCTGCACCCCCAGCACCATCGCCGCCATGGCGTGCGCGGCGTCCAGCTCGCCGGACAGCAGGCGGTCGCGCAGCGCGGCCCACGAGGCCTGCCGGTGGAGTTGCAGGGCGATGCCGTGCCGGCGGTCCAGCCCCAGGCGCGCGGCGGCGACCAGCGGCGCGGCGTCGAGCAGGGGCATGAAGCCCACGTGCAGCGGGCGCGGCGTGGCGGGGGCATGGAAGCGGGTCATCGGCTCATCCCAGCAGGTCGGCCATGGACAGGATGCGGCGCGCCACGTCCGCGAGCTTCAGGCCCTGCTTCATCGCCTGCTGGCGCAGCGCGGCGTAGGCCTCGGCCTCGGTCATGCCGCGGCGGTCCATCAGCAGCCCCTTGGCGCGGTCGATGTCCCGGCGGTCCTCCAGCCGGCGCTGCAGCTCGTCCATGCGCTGGCGCACATGGCTCTGCTGCTCGAAGCGGGCCATGGCCACGCGCAGCACCGGCGCCAGCCGCGCCGGCGACAGCCCGTCGACCACGTACGCGGCCACGCCGGCGCCGAGCGCATCGCGGATCAGCGCGTCGTCGCCGTCGGCCGAGAACATCACCACCGGTCGCGGCGCATGGCGGTTGAGCATGGCCAGCTGCTCGAGCGTGTCGCGCGAAGGCGAGTCGACGTCGAGGATCACCACGTCCGGCTGCTGCTCGTGCACGGCCTTGAGCAGGCCCGCGGCGGCCACGACCTGCGGCAGCACCTCGTAGCCGGCCGCGCGCAGCGCCCCCTGCAGCTCCGCAATGGGCTTGTCCGTGTCGTTGACCAGGAGGACGCGCAGCATCCGTGGGCCGGGGGAGGGGAAGGCGATCCGATGTTGCCATGCAACATCCGGCGGTGGCGAGCCCCCGCCCGGCCCCGGCCGGCACGGCTCCGGGCGCTGCGGCCGGGCGGCGCGGGGGCGGATGCGTTGATCGCGCGCATCAACATTTGCCGTGCGCGGCGCGGCGTTTCAGCGCCGGGACAGCCCGCCGCGGGCCGGCGGCACGGGGCGCGGACGTAGAATCGATCCCCTCTCCCGCCCGCACCTCGGCGGCGGCCGCACCGGCCGCGCCGACCCCCGCCAGCGCCGCCATGAACCGCCAGTACCGCAAGCCCCTGCCCGGCACCTCCCTGGACTACTACGACGCCCGCGAGGCGGTGGAGGCCATCCGCCCCGGCGCCTGGGCCGGGCTGCCCTACACCAGCCGGGTGCACGCCGAAAACCTGGTGCGCCGCGCCGAGCCGGCGCGCCTGCGCGACTACCTGCTGCAGCTGGTCGACCGCCGCCGCGACCTGGACTTCCCCTGGTTCCCGGCGCGGGTGGTCTGCCACGACATCCTCGGCCAGACCGCGCTGGTGGACCTGGCCGGCCTGCGCGACGCCATCGCCGAGCGCGGCGGCGACCCGGCCCAGGTCAATCCCGTGGTGCCGGTGCAGTTGGTCGTCGACCACTCGCTGGCGGTCGAGTGCGGCGGCCACGATCCGGACGCGTTCGCCAGGAACCGCGCCATCGAGGACCGCCGCAACGCCGACCGCTTCGACTTCATCGAGTGGACCCGCAAGGCATTCCGCAACGTCGAGGTGATCCCGCCGGGCAACGGCATCATGCACCAGATCAACCTGGAGAAGATGTCGCCGGTGGTCTGCGTGCAGGACGGCGTGGCGTTCCCGGACACCTGCGTGGGCACCGACAGCCATACCCCCCACGTGGACGCGCTGGGCGTGATCGCGATCGGCGTCGGCGGTCTGGAAGCGGAAAACGTGATGCTGGGCCGCGCCTCGTGGATGCGGCTGCCGGACATCGTCGGCGTGGAACTGGCCGGCCGGCCGCAACCGGGCATCACCGCGACCGACGTGGTGCTGGCGCTGACCGAGTTCCTGCGCCGCGAGCGCGTCGTCGGCGCGTACCTGGAGTTCTTCGGCGAGGGCGCCGCGGCGCTGACCGTGGGCGACCGCGCCACCATCTCCAACATGTGTCCCGAGTACGGCGCCACCGCGGCGATGTTCTCCATCGACGGCAACACCCTGGACTACCTGCGCCTGACCGGGCGCGAGGAGGGCCAGGTCGCGCTGGTCGAGGCCTACGCCAGGGCCGCGGGGCTCTGGGCCGACGACCTGGCCGGCGTCCGGTACGAGCGCGTGCTGCGCTTCGACCTGTCCACGGTGGTGCGCAACCTGGCCGGCCCGTCCAACCCGCACCGGCGGCTGCCGACCGCGGCGCTGGCCGAGCGCGGCATCGCCACCGGGCTGGCGCAGGCGCGCGCGCAGGAGGCGCAGGGCCTGCTGCCGGACGGGGCGGTGATCATCGCCGCCATCACCAGCTGCACCAACACCTCCAACCCGCGCAACGTGATCGCCGCCGGCCTGCTGGCGCGCAACGCCAATGCGCGCGGGCTGCTGCGCAAGCCCTGGGTGAAGACCTCGCTGGCCCCGGGCTCGCGCGCGGTGCAGCTGTACCTGGAGGAGGCCGGCCTGCTGCCGGAACTGGAGAAGCTGGGCTTCGGCATCGTCGGCTTCGCCTGCACCACCTGCAACGGCATGAGCGGCGCGCTCGACCCGCGCATCCAGCAGGAGATCGTGGACCGCGACCTGTACGCGGTGGCGGTGCTGAGCGGCAACCGCAACTTCGACGGCCGCATCCATCCGTACGCCAAGCAGGCCTTCCTGGCCTCGCCGCCGCTGGTGGTCGCCTACGCCATCGCCGGCACAATCCGCTTCGACATCGAGAAGGACGTGCTGGGCACCGACGCGCAGGGCTGCGCGGTCACCCTGAAGGACATCTGGCCGGCGGACGAGGAGATCGACGCCATCGTGCGCGCCAGCGTGCGTCCGGAGCACTTCCGCAAGGTGTACGGGCCCATGTTCGACGTGCGCGTCGAGCACGGCGGCACGGTCGGCCCGCTGTACGGCTGGCGGCCGATGAGCACCTACATCCGCCGCCCGCCCTACTGGGAGGGCGCGCTGGCCGGCGAACGCACCCTGCGCGGCATGCGCCCGCTGGCGGTGCTGGGCGACAACATCACCACCGACCATCTGTCGCCGAGCAACGCGATCCTGCCCGACAGCGCCGCCGGCGAATACCTGGCGCGGATGGGCGTGCCCGAGGAGGACTTCAATTCCTACGCCACCCACCGCGGCGACCACCTCACCGCGCAGCGCGCCACCTTCGCCAACCCCAAGCTGCTCAACGAGATGGTGCGCGACGCCGACGGCAACGTGGTGCAGGGCTCGCTGGCGCGGCTGGAGCCGGAGGGCAAGGTGGTGCGCATGTGGGAGGCGATCGAGACCTACATGCAGCGCAGGCAGCCGCTGATCATCGTCGCCGGCGCCGACTACGGCCAGGGCAGCTCGCGCGACTGGGCGGCCAAGGGCGTGCGCCTGGCCGGCGTGGAGGCGATCGTGGCCGAGGGCTTCGAGCGCATCCACCGCACCAACCTGATCGGCATGGGCGTGCTGCCGCTGGAGTTCAAGCCGGGCACCGACCGCAGGACGCTGGGCATCGACGGCAGCGAGACCTTCGACGTGCTCGGCGCGCGCACGCCCGGCGCCGACCTGACGCTGGTGGTCCGCCGCCGCAGCGGGGAGACGCTGCAGGTCCCGGTGACCTGCCGGCTGGACACCGCCGAGGAAGCCGGCATCTACGAGGCCGGCGGGGTGCTGCAGCGCTTCGCCCAGGATTTCCTCGAAGCGTCGCGCGCCGCCTGAAGCCACGAAGGAGCCTGCCATGCCGTACCCGCCCCAGCTCCGCATCCCCGCCACCTACATGCGCGGCGGCACCTCCAAGGGCGTGTTCTTCCGCCTGGAGGACCTGCCCGGGGCCGCGCGCGTGCCCGGCCCGGCGCGCGACGCGCTGCTGCTGCGCGTGCTCGGCAGCCCGGACCCCTACGGCAAGCAGATCGACGGCATGGGCGGCGCCACGTCCAGCACCAGCAAGGCGGTGATCCTCTCGCGCAGCGCGCGCCCCGGCCACGACGTGGACTACCTGTTCGGGCAGGTGGCCATCGACCGCGCCTTCGTCGACTGGAGCGGCAACTGCGGCAACCTGTCCTCGGCGGTGGGCCCGTTCGCCATCGCCGCCGGGCTGGTCGATCCGGCGCGGGTGCCGGCCGAGGGCGTGGCCACCGTGCGCATCTGGCAGGCCAACATCGGCCGCACCATCGTCGCCCACGTGCCCATGGCCGGCGGCCAGGTGCAGGAGGACGGGGATTTCGAGCTGGACGGGGTGACTTTCCCCGCGGCCGAGGTGGTGCTCGAGTTCCTCGACCCGGCCGACGGCGACGGGGACGGCGGGGCCATGTTCCCCACCGGCAACCTGGTCGACGAGCTGGACGTGCCCGGCGTGGGCCGGCTGCAGGCCACGCTGATCAACGCCGGCATCCCCACCGTCTTCGTCGATGCCGCCGCGGTGGGCTGCACCGGCACGGAGCTGCAGGAAGCGGTCAACGGCGACGCGGCGGCGCTGGCGCGGTTCGAGGCGATCCGCGCGCACGGCGCGCTGCGCATGGGCCTGGTCGCGGACCTGGCCGGGGCGGCGCAGCGCCAGCACACGCCCAAGTTGGCCTTCGTCGCGCCGCCGGCGGGCTACGTCGCCTCCAGCGGGCGCCGGGTGGAGGCCAGCGACATCGACCTCAACGTGCGCGCGCTGTCGATGGGCAAGCTGCACCACGCGATGATGGGCACCGCGGCGGTGGCCATCGCCACCGCGGCGGCGATCCCCGGCACGCTGGTCAGCCGCGCCGCGGGCGGCGGCGCGCGCGGCGCGGTGCGCTTCGGGCATCCGTCCGGCACGCTGCGGGTGGGCGCCTCGGTGGCGCGGGTCGACGGGCGCTGGACCGTCACCCGGGCGGTGATGAGCCGCAGCGCGCGGATCCTGATGGAAGGCCACATCCGCGTCCCGGCCGGCACGCTCGCGCCGTAGGCCGCCTTTTGTAGGAGCCGGCTTGCCGGCGACGCGATGGCGCCGGAACCGTGGTGGCGTCCCCTGTGCCGAGGTCACGATCGCCGCGATACGACGCAGGGTGCCACCGGGTGCGCAGGCGATCCCGGCATCGCGGTCGCCGGCAAGCCGGCTCCTACGCACGGGGCCGGGGGACGAAGGGGAGCTGGCCGTGCACGTGCAGCGCCGCGACCGCGGCCTGCCCCACCGCCACCGAGATCTGGTTCAGGCCGCTGACCACGTCGCCCACCGCGTACAGCCCAGGCACCTGCGTCATCTGGTGCGCGTCCACCGCGATCTCGTCGCCCTCGGTGAGGGCCACGCCCGCCTGCCGCGCCAGGTGCGCGCTGCTGTGGTAACCCATGAACGGGTAGACGGTGTCGAACCAAGCCTCGCGCCCGTCGGCGCGGGCGTAGCCGCAGCGCCGGCCGTCGAACAGCAGGCGCCCGCCGTGCGGGAGCACCTCCACGTCCAGGCCGCAAAGCGCGGCATGCTCGCCCCCGGCGTCGGCCGGCAGCAGCGCCAGGCGCGCGGTGTAGCCGCGCAGGAACCGCGCATGGCTGGCGATGCGTTCCCACGGGCCGTAGACGGCGATGCGCTGGTCGGTGGCCTCGTAGGCGTCGCATACCGGGCACAGGCGCATGGCGCCGCAGGCGATGGCCTCCTCCGCCCACGGCACGTCGGGCAGGCGGTCGGCCAGGCCGGTCGCCAGGATCACCGCGCGCGCCTGCCAGCGGCGGCCGTCGGCGGTGGCGGCGAAGCCCTCGCCGGCCTTCTCCAGCCCGGTGACCGTCGCCTGCTCGAAACGGGCGCCGTACGACTCGGCCTGCGCGCGCAGCCGCGCCAGCAGTTCGGTGCCGGCGATGCCGTGCGGGAAGCCGGGGCAGTTGTTGCTCTCCGGGATGCGCCGGGCGCGACTGGCGCCGGCGTCCAGCACGCGGCAGGCGCGATGGCAGCGGCCCAGGTAGGTCGCGGCGGTCAGCCCGGCCGGGCCG
>DASRYN010000124.1:0-4876 GCA_035687185.1 Pseudoxanthomonas sp.
GTCCAGCCCGCGGTGGCGGGCGATGGCCGCCACGTCGCGCGAATACCAGCGCCCGGCGGCCGGGTCGTTGCGGCGCAGGAAACCGCCGCCCGGTTCGTCCAGGCGCAGCAGCCCGGTCGCCTCCGCGGGGCCAGGCGCCGGCGGCGGCGCCTGGAAGCCCTCCGGCACGAAACCCAGGTTGACCAGCACGATGCCGCCGCCGTCCCGCTGCAGCGGGCGCAGCAGCCAGCGCCCGGGGCCGATCTCGGTCACCGCCTGCACCAAGGTGTCGTGGCCCGCCAGCCAGCGGCCGCGCACGGCGACGCGGCGGTACTCGTGGTCGCGCGGGGCGGCCGCCTCCCAGGCCGCCGCGTCGGGGGCGGGCGCGGCCGGGGCATGGATCCGGGATTCGACGCGCGCGACCAGGTCGTGCTTCCACGCCATGCGCTGCAGCTGCCACACGCCCAGTGCGAGGAACAGCACGAGGCCGGCGGCGAAGGCGGCGGCGAGCAGCGCCAGGGCCAGCGGCCCGCGCGGGCCGCGTCCGGGGTCGCCGTCGGCCGCCGCCGGGGTCATGGCAGGTTGCGCGCCTCGTGCGGCGACATCGGCATCATGTTGGTGTTCATGTGGTGCATCACCCACAGCGAGCCGGCCAGCACGATCACCACCAGCACCAGGGTGAAGATCAGCGCCAGCAGGTTCCACCCGCCCTCGGAGCGGGCGTTCATGTGCAGGAAGTACACCATCTGCACCACGATCTGCACCGCCGCCAGGGCGAGGATCACCACCGCGGTCACGCCCGGGTCGGGGATGACCTTGCCCATCACCAGCCAGAACGGGATCGCGGTCAGGACGACCGACAGCACGAAACCGATGACGTAGTCGCGCAGGCTGCCGTGGCCGGCCTCCTCGTGCGGGCCGTGCTCGCCGCCGTGCTCGTCGTGGCCGTGGGCGGCGTGGGGGTCGGTGGGCAGGCTCATCACAGCGTTCCCATCAGGTAGACGAAGGTGAAGACGCCGATCCAGACGACGTCGAGGAAGTGCCAGAACATCGACAGGCACATCAGCCGCCGGCGGTTCTCCGGGCCCAGGCCGTGGCGCTGCACCTGGACCATCAGCACCACCAGCCACACGATGCCGAAGGCCACGTGCAGGCCGTGCGTGCCGACCAGGGCGAAGAACGCCGAGAGGAAGGCGCTGCGCTGCGGGCCGGCGCCCTGGTGGATCAGGTGCGAGAACTCGTACAGCTCCAGGCCCAGGAAGGCCAGGCCGAACAGGCCGGTCACCGCCAGCCAGGCCAGCACGCCGGCCTGGCGGCGGGCCTGCATCGACAGCATGGCGAAACCGTAGGTGATCGAGGACAGCAGCAGCATCGCGGTGTTCACCGCCACCAGCGGCAGGTCGAACAGCTCCGCGCCGGTGGGGCCGGCGGCGTAGCTGCGGCCCAGCACGCCGTACACGGCGAACAGGCAGGCGAAGATGAGGCAGTCGCTCATCAGGTACAGCCAGAACCCGAGCAGGGTCCCGTTCTGCGGGTGGTGCCGGCCCGACAGGTCGTAGAACTGCGGCGGCTGGCCGGGCGCCGCGGCGGCGGGGAGGGCGGTGGCGTCAGACATGGGCGTTCAGCAGTCGGGTGCGCGCTTCCTCGGTCGCGGCCACGGTCTCGGCCGGGATGTGGTAGTCGCGCTTGTAGTTGAAGGAGTGGACGATCGCCGCGACCACCGTGGCGGCCAGGGCGCCGATGGCCAGCCACCACATGTGCCAGACCATGGCGAAGGCGCACAGGGTGCTCAGCCCGGCGATCACCACCCCGGCGGCGGTGTTCTTCGG
This sequence comes from Pseudoxanthomonas sp., assembly GCA_035687185.1. Lineage (GTDB taxonomy): Bacteria > Pseudomonadota > Gammaproteobacteria > Xanthomonadales > Xanthomonadaceae > Pseudoxanthomonas. The sequence goes on from DASRYN010000124.1 coordinate 1,809, forward strand.
CATGTGGATGGGCAGGAAGCCGGACAGCGGACGCTGGTGGCCGCGCTGCTTCATGTCCCACCAGGCGTCGTTGTCGTGCACGACCGGGGTGAAGGCGAAGTTGTACTCCGGCGGCGGCGAGGAGGTGGACCACTCCAGGCTGCGCGCGTCCCACGGGTCGCCGGTGGTGTCGCGCAGTTGCTCGCGGCGACGGAAGCTGACGAAGATGCAGACCAGGAACGCCGCGATGCCGATGGCGATCAGGAAGGCGCCGAAGGCGGCGATCTGGAACCAGATCTGCAGCGACGGGTCGGTGAAGTGGCTCATGCGGCGGGTCACGCCCATCAGCCCCAGCACGTACAGCGGGGTGAAGGCGAACCAGTAGCCGGCCAGCCAGAACCAGAACGAGACCTTGCCCCAGAACGGGTCGAGCTTGAAGCCGAACGCCTTGGGGAACCAGAAGGTCATGCCGGCGAACAGCCCGAACACCACGCCGCCGATGATCACGTTGTGGAAGTGCGCGACCAGGAACAGGCTGTTGTGCAGCACGAAGTCGGCCGGGGGCACGGCGAGCAGCACGCCGGTCATGCCGCCGACGACGAAGGTCACCATGAAGCCCACCGTCCACAGCATCGGCACCTCGAAGCGGATGCGCCCGCGGTACATGGTGAACAGCCAGTTGAAGATCTTCGCGCCCGTCGGGATCGAGATGATCATCGTGGTGATGCCGAAGAACGAGTTGACGCTGGCGCCCGAGCCCATGGTGAAGAAGTGGTGCAGCCACACCAGGTAGGACAGGATGGTGATCACCACGGTGGCGTACACCATCGAGCTGTAGCCGAACAGGCGCTTGCCCGAGTAGGCAGCCACGATCTCGGAGAACACGCCGAACACCGGCAGGATCAGGATGTAGACCTCCGGGTGGCCCCAGATCCAGATCAGGTTCACGTACATCATGGGGTTGCCGCCCAGGTCGTTCGTGAAGAAATTGGTCCCCACGTAGCGGTCCAGGGTCAGCAGGCCCAGCACGGCGGTCAGCACCGGGAAGCTCACCACGATCAGCACGTTGGTGCACAGCGCCGTCCAGGTGAACACCGGCATGCGCATCAGGGTCATGCCCGGCGCGCGCATCTTGACGATGGTCACGATCAGGTTGACGCCCGACAGCAACGTGCCCACGCCGGCTATCTGCAACGCCCAGATGTAGTAGTCCATGCCCACGTCGGGGCTGTAGTCGATGCCCGACAGCGGGGGGTAGGCCAGCCAGCCGGTCTTGGCGAACTCGCCCACGAACAGCGAGACCATCACCAGCCCGGCGCCGGCGGCGGTCATCCAGAAGCTGAAGTTGTTGAGGAACGGGAAGGCCACGTCGCGGGCGCCGATCTGCAGCGGCACCAGGTAGTTCATGAGCCCCGTGACCAGCGGCATGGCCACGAAGAAGATCATGATCACGCCGTGGGCGGTGAAGATCTGGTCGTAGTGGTGCGGCGGCAGGTAGCCGAGGTTGTCGCCAAAGGCGATGGCCTGCTGCAGGCGCATCATGATCGCGTCGGCGAAGCCGCGCAGCAGCATCACCAGGCCCAGCACCATGTACATGATGCCGATCTTCTTGTGGTCGATGCTGGTGAACCAGTCGCGCCACAGCGGGCCCCACAGCCTGTAGCGCGTGACCAGCGCCAGCAGGGCGATGCCGCCGACCACCACCGCGACGAAGGTGCCGAGGATGATCGGGTCGTGGAACGGGAACGATTCCCAGCCCAGCCGCCCGAAGATCGGGTGGTGCTGGGCGGCGTGGGTGGCGTGTTCGGGCGTCATGTCTTCACGTCTTCCGGCGGGCGCCGCGCGCGCGGCACCGGCCCTTCAGGGGGCGGAACGGGAAAGCGGGGCGGCCAGGCCGACGGTCGGCGGGTCGCCGGCCGCGCACATGGACGACTGCACGTACATGCGGCCGCGCAGGTCGCCGCGGCGCCGGGCCTCCAGGCCCTCCATGCGCGTGCGGCCGGGGCCGTTGCCGGCGTCGATGGCCATCATCTCGTGCATGCACATCCGCCGCGGGTCCACGCAGCGGTTGAGGATGGCGTCGTACAGCCCGTCCTCGACCGCGCCGAAGTAGCGCACCGGCTCGCGCTCGCTGGGCTTCTCCAGCGCAAGGTAGGCGTCGCGGCCGAGCGCCCCGCCGCCGGCGCGCACCTTGCGCACCCAGCCGTCGAAGCCGGACGCGTCCAGGGCATGGAAGCGGAAGCGCATGCCCGAGAAGCCGGCGCCGCTGTAGTTCGACGAGAAGCCCTCGTACTCGCCCGGCGTGCCGATCACCGCGTTCAGCTCGGTCTGCATGCCCGGCATGGTGTAGATCATGCCGGCCAGGGCCGGCACGTAGAACGCGTTCATCACCGTGGAGGAGGTGAGCTTGAAGCGGATCGGCCGGTCCACCGGCGCGGCCAGCTCGTTGACCGTGGCGATGCCCTGTTCCGGGTACAGGAACAGCCACTTCCAGTCCAGCGAGACCACCTCGACCACCAGCGGCTGCACGTCCTCGGGCACCGGCTTGCCCGGGGCGAGGCGGTCCAGCGGGCGGTACGGGTCCAGGGTGTGGGTGCTGATCCAGGTGATGGCGCCCAGGGCGATGATGATCAGCAGCGGCGCGGCCCAGATGACCAGTTCCAGCTGGGTGGAATGGTCCCAGTCCGGCTTGTACGTGGCCTTGGTGTTGCTTGCCCGGTAGCGCCAGGCGAAGAACAGGGTCAGCGCGATCACCGGGACGATGATGATCAGCATCAGCAGGGTGGCGACCACGATCAGGTCGCCCTGCTGGCGGGCCACGTCGCCGGGGGCGTTGAGCAGGATCGCGTCGCATCCGGCCAGCGGCAGGGCCAGGCCGGCGGCCAGGAGCAGGCGGCGCAGGGGCATGGATGGGGGCATCGGCGTGAGGGGGGGATTTGCAGCGCGCGCACTGTACCCCCGGGGGGCGCGGCGGGCGATTGGACGTTTTGTCCTATGGCCCGCGCGTCCGGTTGGTGGGAACCTGTGCCGGCCGGGCCGCCTGGCCCGGTCGCGGCCGCGCGCCTGCGGGCCGCCGCGACCCTCGACCC
>DASRYN010000125.1:0-30921 GCA_035687185.1 Pseudoxanthomonas sp.
ACGCGCAGCTCCACGCCGGTGGCGTTGACCACGTGGTCCACCTCGAGCGCCTGGAAGCGGCGCGCGCGGTCGCGCAGCGTCAGCTGCACGCAGCGCTGCCCTGCGGCGACCATGTCCAGCCGCGCGCAGTGCAGCTGCAGGCGGCCGGCCTCGCGCAGCCGCCGCAGCGCGGCGTGCGCCTCCGGGGCGATGCGGTGGCGGTGGACGTCCCAGTGGCGCACGGCATGGCGCAGGAAGCGGCGCTGCTCGTGCGGGGCCAGCGATTGCCACAGCGCCGCCACGTGCGGGCGCAGGCGTTCCATCACCGCCTGCCAGGGCAGGCCGCGGGCGGCCGCGTCGCGGGCCTGGGCGCGGATCCGGCGCAGCCGCGCGCGCGTGCCGAGGCCGTGCAGCGCGTCCACGTCGAAGCGCTCGTCCTGCACGTGCGCCGCGGCGTGCACCTGCGGCAGCAGGCCGTGCCGCGAGACCAGGTGCACGCGGCCGCGGTGGCCCGCCGCGTCCAGGGTCAGCACCGCATCGACCATGCTCAGCCCGGTGCCGACGATGCAGACGCTGGCGTCCGTGCCGATCGCGGCGACACCTTCGTAGTCCCAGGCGTCCACCAGGCGCGGCCGCGGCAGCGCGCCGGAGCCGCGCGCCGGCAGCGGTCGCGGCGCGTTGCCGGTGGCCAGCAGCACGCGCCGCGCCCGCATGCGTCCGCCGGCCCAGGCCAGGGCCCAGCCGTCGCCGTCGCGTTCCAGCGACGCCACCCGCGCGGCCACCGTTTCCAGCGTGGCTGCGGCGGCCTGCCGTGCCTCGGCCAGGCGCGCGTCCAGATAGGCGGCATAGTCGCGGCGGGGCGCGTAGCGGGCGGCCAGCGCGGCGCGCGCCGTGCCGGCGTGGGCCGGCAGCCCGGCGAGGAAGTCGACGAAGTCGTCCGGGCGCGCCGGGAAGGCGCTCATCCGCCCCGCGGGCACGTTGAGCAGGTGCTCCGGGCGGGCGGTGGCGTAGGCCACCCCCCGGCCCGCGCGCGGGGCGGGCTCGAACAGGACGATCCGCAGCGGCGACCGCGCGCGCTGCAGGCAGTGGATGGCCGCCAGCGTGCCGGCGGCGCCGCCGCCGACGATGGCGAGGTCGCAACGGGACTGCATGCGCCGATTGTAGCGGCTGAAACCATTGCCGGCCGGGGCGGACGCGCCCGGTCGCGGCTCCCCGAAACGACCAAGCCCGCCGGGCGGCGGGCTTGGTCGGTGCATCGGGCACGGAAGGCTTACTTGATCTTGCCTTCCTTGTAGATCACGTGCTTGCGAACGACGGGATCGAACTTCTTGATCTCCATCTTGTTCGGCGTGTTCTTCTTGTTCTTGTCGGTGGTGTAGAAGTGGCCGGTGCCGGCCGAGGAGATCAGGCGGATCTTGTCGCGCTTGGAAGCCATGGTCGGTTACTCCTCAGATCTTCTCGCCACGCGCGCGCAGCTCGGCCAGGACGGCGTCGATGCCGTTCTTGTCGATGGTGCGCAGGGCGGCGGTGGAAACACGCAGCTTCACCCAGCGCTTCTCCGAAGCCACCCAGAAGCGGCGCTCGTGCAGGTTGGGGAGGAAACGGCGGCGGGTCTTGTTGTTGGCGTGCGAGACGTTGTTGCCGGTCTGCACGCTCTTGCCGGTGACTTGGCAAACGCGGGACATACGCACCTCGAAAGGTCTGGTGTCGCCCATAGCCCGGGAGACGGACGGCCCCGCGCCCGGCCCGTCCACGCGGGGAAGGGACGGCGCACGCGATGCGGGAGGGAACCCCGGCTGCCGGCGCGGCCCCGGATCGCGTTCCCGGGCCGCAGATCCGGCCAGGCCGGACGCAGCGAGCCGCGCATTATGCCGGCCCAAGTGCCTGATTGCAACCGGGTTCGTGCGCGGAAGGCCCGCGCCGGGCCGCCGGGTCGCCGGCCGGCTTGCCCGCGGCCCGCCGGCAAGCCGGCAAGCCGGCCGGGGCCGCGGACGGGCGAGGCCCGGCTAGGCCGGCGCCTTGTCCCGCTTCCAGCCGCGGTGGCGGATGTCCAGGTACAGGCTGTAGCAGGCGGTGAAGGCGGGGAACAGGTTCTGCAGCACGCCCACCGAGTCCTGCTTGGCCGAGAACAGGAAGTAGCTCAGGGTCATGAAGCTGCCGGCCACGCTCATGTACCAGAACAGCCGCGGGATCACCGGCCTGCCGGCGCGCCGGGAGGCGATGAACTGCACCAGCCAGCGCCCGCCGAACATGAGCGCGCCGGTGTAGCCGATCAGCTTCCAGCCGGTGACGTGCAGCCCGGTCCAGTACAGCCACTCGATCGGCTGGTTGAGGTCCATCAGACCTCCTCCACCGCGGTGCGGCGGCTGCGCGCGATCAGCCAGGCCACCCCGCGCAGGTCGCGGATGCCCACCAGCGCGCGGCCCAGGTTGTTGTACTTGGACACGCCGGAGGTGCGCGGGCGGTGCGAGACCGGCACGCTGAGGGTGCGCCAGCCGGCGCGCTGCACCAGGGCCGGCAGGTAGCGGTGCATGTGGTCGAAGTAAGGCAGGTCCAGGAACACCTCGCGCTCGAACAGCTTGATGCCGCAGCCGGTGTCGGGGGTGTCGTCGCGCAGCATGCGCGCGCGGATGCGGTTGGCCCAGCGGCTGGCCCAGCGCTTGGCGCCCGGGTCCTGGCGGTCCACCCGCCAGCCGGCCAGCAGCTTGACCTGCGGCGGAGCGGCGTCGCGCGCGGCCAGCAGCCTGGGGATGTCGGCCGGGTCGTTCTGGCCGTCGCCGTCCAGGGTGGCGATCCACGGCGCGCGCGCGGCCTTGACCCCGCTGCGGATGGCGGTGCTCTGCCCGCTCTGGAGGGCGTGACGCAGCACGCGCAGCTCGGGCACGCGGGCCTTGAGCGACTGCAGCACGGCCAGGCTGTCGTCGCCGGAGCGGTCGTCCACGTAGACGATCTCGAACGGCAGCCGGCCGCGCAGCGCGGCCACGATCTCGTCCACCAGCGGGGCGATGTTGTCGCGCTCGTTGAACACCGGGACGACGACGGAGAGTTCGGGGGTCATGGGCGTGGCGGGTGGGGGAAGGAAGGCGGCGCGGCGGTGGTGCGCACGGGGCGCATCATGCCGCGGCGCCGAAGTAGTCGCGGCACCAGTGCACCACCGGCGGCAGGCCGGCCTCGATGCCCACGCGCGGCTCGAAGCCGAAGGCGTCGCGGGCCCGGGCGGTGTCGGCCATGGTCTCGGCCATGTCGCCCGGCTGCATCGGCCGGTAGGCCTTGCGCGCGGGGCGGCCGGCCGCCTGCTCGATCACGGCGATGAAACGCTCCAGGGGCACCGGGGTGTGGTTGCCGAGGTTGAACACGCGGTGCGGCACCGGATCGTCCGGCGGGTGGTCCAGCGCGCCGAGCACGCCGGCGACGATGTCCGAGACGTGGGTGAAGTCGCGGCGCATGCGCCCGTGGTTGAACACCTCGATCTCGCGCCCGGCCAGCACCGCGCGCGCGAACAGCAGCGGGGCCATGTCCGGCCTGCCCCAGGGGCCGTAGACGGTGAAGAAGCGCAGGCCGGTGGCGCGCAGGCCGTAGAGCTGGGCGTAGGCGTAGGCCATCAGCTCGTTGGCGGCCTTGGTGGCCGCGTACAGCGAGCGCGGCCGGTCGATGCGCTGATCCTCGGAGAACGGCGGGGTGGCCGAGTCGCCGTACACCGAGCTGCTGGAGGCGTAGACCAGGTGGTCCACGCCGTGGTGCCGGCACAGCTCCAGCACGTTGACGAAGCCGGCCAGGTTGCTGTCGACGTAGGCGTGCGGGTCGCGCAGCGAATGGCGCACGCCGGCCTGCGCGGCCAGGTGCACCACGCGCGCCGGGCGCAGCTCGTCGAACAGCGCCGCCATGCCGGCGCGGTCGCCCAGGTCCAGCGTGCGGATGTCCGCCTCCGGGCACAGCGCGGCCACGCGGTCGCGCTTGAGCTGCGGATCGTAGTAGCCGTTGTAGTTGTCCAGGCCCACCACCCGCTCCCCGCGCGCGGCCAGGGCCTGGCAGGCGTAGGCGCCGATGAAGCCTGCGGCGCCGGTGACGAGGACGGTCATGTGCGGGCCCGTGTCAGGTGGCGGCATTGTCGCAAGCCGCACATGAACAGGGAATCGGGCCGCCGGGCCCGGCCTGCGGGGCTCAGCCCTGGCGGCCGCGCAGGCGCTCCAGCACGCCGTCCAGGGTGTCCAGGTCGGTGTAGTGGATCACCAGCCGCCCCTTGCCGCTGCGGCCGTGGGCGATGGCGACCCTGGCCCCCAGCGCTTCGGACAGCTCGCTTTCCAGCGAGGCGATGTCCGGCTGCTGCGCGCGCGCGGCCCTGGCCTTGCGCGTGCCGGCGGCGGCCGGGACCTTGCCGGCCGCGAACTGCTGCGCGCGGTGCTCGACCTCGCGCACCGACCAGCCGTGCTCGGCGGCCTCGTAGGCCAGCTTGCTGGCCAGCTCCGGCGAGAGCGTGAGCAGGGCGCGGGCATGGCCCATCTCCAGCCGCCGCGCCTCCACCAGCACGCGGATCGCCGGCGGCAGGTCCAGCAGGCGCAGCAGGTTGGACACGGCCGCGCGCGAACGGCCCACCGCGGCGGCGGCCTCGGCGTGGGTCAGGGAGAACTCGTCGATCAGCCGCTGCAGGGCCTGCGCTTCCTCCAGCGGGTTGAGGTCCTCGCGCTGGATGTTCTCGATCAGCGCCATGGCGATGACGGTGCGGTCGTCCAGCTCGCGCAGGACCACCGGCACCTCGGCCAGGCCGGCCAGCTGCGAGGCGCGCCAGCGGCGCTCGCCGGCGACGATCTCGTAGCGGTCCGGCTCGATCTCGCGCACCACGATGGGCTGGATCACGCCCTGGGCCTTGATCGAGGCCGACAGCTCCTCGAGCTTGCCCGGGTCCATGTCGCGGCGCGGCTGGTACTTGCCCGGCTGCAGCCGGTCCACCGGCAGGGTGCGCAGCACGTCGCCCGGCTGCGGCTGTTCCACCGAGGCCGGGGCGGTGGCCGCGGCCGCGCCCTTCGGGCCGAGCAGGGCTTCCAGGCCGCGGCCCAGGCCGCGCTTCTTGGCCGCGCTCATCAGGCCGCCTCCACCGGGCGCTGGCCGCGCTCGCGTTCGTGCTGGCGGCGGATCACCTCGCCGGCCAGGCCCAGGTAGGCCACGCCGCCGCGCGAGGCGCTGTCGTAGCCGACGATGCTCTGGCCGTGGCTGGGCGCCTCGGCCAGGCGCACGTTGCGCGGCACGATGGTGCGGAACACGCGGTCGCCGAAATGCTCGGTCAGCTCGGCCGAAACCGCGTTGGCCAGGTTGTTGCGCACGTCGAACATGGTGCGCAGCACGCCTTCGATCTCCAGGCCGGGGTTCAGCCGCTGGCGCAGCGCCTCGATGGTCTCCATCAGCGCGCTCAGGCCCTCCAGGGCGTAGTACTCGCACTGCATGGGCACGATCACCGAATCGGCCGCGGTCAGCGCGTTGAGGGTCAGCAGCGACAGCGCCGGCGGGCAGTCGATGACGATGAAGTCGTAGTCGCCGCGCAGCGGTTCCAGCGCCGCCTTCAGCCGCTGCTCGCGGCCCTCCACCTCCATCAGCTGGATCTCGGCGGCGGTCAGGTCGATATTGCCGGGGAGCAGGTCGAAGCCCTCGGCCGTGGCCACCACGGTCGAGCGCGCGTCGCGCTCGCCCAGCAGCACGTCGCAGGTCGAGGCCTCCAGCTCGCGCTTGTCCACGCCGCTGCCCATGGTGGCGTTGCCCTGGGCGTCCAGGTCCACCAGCAGCACGCGCTTGGGCGCGCGCGCCAGCGCGGCGGCCAGGTTGACGGCCGTCGTGGTCTTGCCGACGCCGCCTTTCTGGTTGGCGATGGCGATGATGCGGGCCATGCGGGAGCTGCCTCGGAGGTGGACCGGCGGGGTCCGGAACGGGCCATTATGCGGATTTCACGCCGCCCGGCCCACCTCGACCAGGTGCCGCTCGGCGTCCAGGCCGGGCACGGCCAGCGGATGCACCGCCAGCGCGGCCCAGCCGGGCGGCAGGGCGGCGATCTCCGCGGCCGGGTGCACGCCCTTCATCGCCAGCAGCCGGCCGTCGGCCGACAGCAGGTGGCCGCCGACGGCCAGGATGCCGGCCAGGGTGTCCAGCGCGCGGGCGGTGACCTGGGCGTAGGCGCCGGGCTCGTCCACGGCCTCGGCGCGCGCCTCGGCCACCCGCGCGTTGCCCAGCCGCAGCTGGCGCACGGCCTCGCGCAGGAAGCGGGCCTTCTTGCCGTTGCTCTCCACCAGGGTCACCCGCACGTCCGGGCGGACGATGGCCAGCGGGATGCCGGGCAGGCCGGGGCCGGTGCCCAGGTCGGCCAGCGCGCCGGGCCGCACGTAGGGGTGCATGGCCAGCGAGTCGAGCAGGTGGCGGGTGACCATCTCCTCGGGGTCGCGCACGGCGGTGAGGTTGTAGGTGCGGTTCCAGCGCAGCAGCAGGGCGAGGTAGTCCAGCAGCGGCGCGGCCAGGGCGCGGTCCAGGCCCAGCGCGTCCAGGCCCGCGTCCAGGCGCTGGCGCAGGGGGTCGGGGAAGGGGATGTCCATGGCGCCAGTATCGCCGATGGCATGGCCGGCCCAGGCGGGCGCCCGCCGCGCCGGTGCCGGCGCGGACGGCCAGAGCGCGGCGCGGGCGCGATGGCGGCTGCCGGACGCCCTAGGCTGGCGGCCCCGGGCGCCAGGCCAGGGCGGCGTGGTAGCCCGGCTGCGGGGACCATTCGTGCAGCTGCCAGGCGCGCGGGTCGCCCAGTGCCGGGTCGCAGGCCCGCAGTCGCAGCGGCGCGTCGGGATCGTCGCCGTCGCCGCCCAGCTCCAGCCGGTGCAGGCCGAAGGCCAGGCCGCGGCCGTGGGCCTTGAGCAGCGCCTCCTTGGCGCACCACAGGCGCAGGAACTGCAGCTCGCAGCGCTCCGGGGCGGTGGCGGCCAGGCGCGCGGCCTCGGCGGGCGCGAAGTAGCGCGTGGCCAGTTCCAGCGCGCGCGGTCGCGGGCGCAGCCGCTCCAGGTCCACGCCCAGGGTGACGCCGCGGCCGCAGGCCAGCAGCAGGCGCTCGCCGCTGTGGCTCCAGCTGGCGTCGTGGTCGGCGAACGGCGCCAGCAGCCGCGGCCGGCCGTGCGCGTCGCGCGCCAGCGGCAGCGAGGGCGGATGGCCGAGGCAGGCGGACAGGGCCTGGCGCACCTGCGGCTCGCCGCGCAGGCCGGCGCGATGCGCCAGCGCCAGCACCTGCACCGGGCCGAAGCGCCACTGCGCGGGCGCGTCCGCCGCGCTCACGACGGCCTCCCTGGGGGATATACGGCCGCTTCACGCCCGGGCGCGTCTGATGGCCCCGGCCGCCCCCGCCGGGGCGGTCCTGGCGGACCTGAGGAGAAGGACAGCATGGGCATCATCATCTGGTTGATCGTAGGCGGCATCGTGGGCTGGTTGGCCAGCCTGATCATGCGGCGCGACGCGCAGCAGGGCATCCTGCTGAACATCATCGTGGGCATCATCGGCGCGGTGCTGGCCGGCTGGATCTTCGGCGGCGGCATCAACGAGGCCATCACCATCCGCACCTTCCTGTTCTCGGTGCTGGGCGCGGTGATCCTGCTGGCGATCGTGAACCTGTTCACCCGCGGCCGCGTGCGCTGACGCCGGCCTTCCGTGCACCAGGACCCGGCCCTGCGCCGGGTCCGCGCCCGCCGGCGGCTCAGGCGGCCAGCTCGATCCACGCCGGCGCGTGGTCGCTGGGGCGTTCCCAGGTGCGCGGCTCGCGGTCCACGCCGGCGGCGACCACCTGCGCGCGCAGCGCATCGGAGACCAGCGTCAGGTCGATGCGCAGGCCCAGGTTGCGGCGAAACGCCGCCTGCCGGTAGTCCCACCAGCTGAACACGCCGCCGTCCTGGTGCAGCAGGCGGTAGCCGTCGTGCAGGCCCACCTCCAGCAGCCCGCGGAGCGCGGCCCGCTCCGCCGCCGAGCTGAGAATGTGGCCGTCATTCCACAGCGCCGGGTCGTGCACGTCGCGCTCGTCCGGGGCGATGTTGAAGTCGCCCAGCACCACCAGCCTGGGGTGCGCGCGCGCCTCCTCGGCCAGCCAGCGGCGCACCGCGGCCAGCCACTCCAGCTTGAACGCGTACTTCTCGGTGCCCACGTCCTGGCCGTTGACCACGTACAGGTTGACGATGCGCAGGCCGCCGACGGTGGCGCTGATCGCGCGCCGGTGTTCGTGCTCGAACCCGGGCACCCCGACCACCACGTCGGCCGGCGGCTCGCGCGACAGGATCGCCACCCCGTTGTAGGTCTTCTGCCCGGAGAACACGCTGCGGTAGCCCAGCCCGGCCAGCACCGCGTCGGGAAAGCGATGGTCCTCCAGCTTGGTCTCCTGCAGGCCCACGATGTCCGGCGAGAAGCCGCGCAGCCATTGCTCCAGGTGGGGCAGGCGCACGTTGAGCGAGTTGACGTTCCAGCTGGCGATGCGCATGGGCGGACGGCGACGGAGGCGTGGCGGCCGATTCTATCGGCATCGCCGCCGGAGGGCCGGCTCAGGCCCGCGAGAACACGTCCTCGATGCGCACGCCGAAGTAGCCGGCGATCGCGAACGCCAGCGCCAGGCTCGGGTCGTACTTGTCCGCCTCGATGGCGATGATGGTCTGGCGGCTGACCTGCAGCGCCTCGGCCAGCTCCTGCTGGGTCAGGCCGCGGTCCTTGCGGAGCGTGCGGAGCTGGTTGCGCATGGCGTGGACTGCCGGGGCGGGATGCGGGTGCCGGGCTCAGGCCGCCAGCAGCCCGTCGCGGGCCGCCTGCGCCAGGTGTTCGCCGAAGGTCTGCGCGGGATCGCGGTAGCGCACCCCCAGCTCCGACTGGCTGCGGCGATTGTCGAACCCGATGGCATGGCCGACGTTGCCGCGCACGTACCCGCGGGTCATGCCCGCCAGCGGCGCGGCCAGCCACACCAGCCACGTGGGCAGTTCGCGGCGCGGCAGGCGGTCGGGGAGGCCCGCGTCCTGCGGACGCAGGGTGCGGGCGATCTCCAGCAGGCTCATGCTGCGGGCCACGGCGATGTAGCGCCCGTGCGCGTCCGGGCGCAGCGCGGCGCCGACGTGGACGGCCGCCGCGTCGCGCACGTCGACCACGCCGAGCCGCAGCCGCGGCACGCCGGAGCGGAACGCGCCGCCGACGAAGCGGACCAGCATGCCGACGCTGGTGGGGTCTGCGCGCCGCGACAGCGACGGGCCGAAGATCGCGCCGGGGTGGACGGTCACCAGGTCCCAGCGTGACTGCGCCTGGCAGGCCTCGCGCGCGGCGTGTTCGGCGGCGGTCTTGGCGTAGGCATAGGGGTTGTGGCGGGGGTCGCGGTTGCGATTGCAGTCGTCCTCGCCGACCGTGTGGCCGGCGCGCCCGGCCAGGTCGCGGGCGTCGTTGTAGAGGGTGACCACGCTGGCGGTGAGCACGAGCCGGCGCAGCGTCGGCGTGCGCTCGATCGAGCCGATCAGGTTCAGCGTGCCCTGCCGCGCCGGCGCGAGCAGCTGGCCCTCGAAATCGCTCGGCGGATCGAGGAAGTAGGGCGAGGCGACATGGATCGCCGTGGCGCAGCCCTGCATCGCGCGGTCGAAGCTGCCCGGCTGCAGCAGGTCGGCCTCGAACAGCACCAGGCGGCCGGGATGGCGCGCGGCCAGGGCGTGCAGGTGGGCCAGCTTCGAGGCATCGCCCAGGTCGCGCACCGTGGCGTGGACGCGGCAGCCTTCTTCGAGCAGCTGTGCCACCACCCACGAGGCGAGGTAGCCGGCGGCGCCGGTGACGAGGATCGGGGCTTCCTGCGGGGACATGCGTGCTCCTGGCCGACGGCGCGGCGGGTGGGGTCGGATCGGTCAACGCGAACGGCGGTCGGCCAGCATCAGCTGCACGCCCCACACGCCGGCCACCAGCAGCGCCGAAGCGAACTGGTTGAGCGGCGGCAGCGCGCCCGCGGCCTGCAGCACGCCCAGGACGCCGAACCCGGCCACCAGCCAGGGCAGGGTGCGGACGCTGGCGGTCTGGTGCATCCGGCGGTGGAATTCGTCGCAGCGGCGGTAGGCACGGGCGGCCAGCGGCACCAGCAGCAGGCAGCCCAGCGCGATGGCGGCCAGCAGCGTCAGCCGCACGGCCGGCGGAGGGCCGGGCCAGGGCGGGGCCATGCAGAACAGGGCGGCGGCCACCAGCAGCACCGCCGCCGCGGCCACGCGGGACAGGTAGGCGACGCTCATCGGGGCGGGCTGGTCCTCGCGCATGCGGGCGCTCCAAAATGTAAAGAACTTTTGACATTCTGCGAGCGGCCAGCGGCCGGTGTCAACCGCGCGGCAGCGCCGGTTCGAAGGTGTCCGACGCGCGGTGGCGCCCGGCGCACGTCCGGCCCCGGCGGTCGCTGCCGGTGCGCCCGCCGGGCGCCGCCTGCCGGGTGCATCGGCGATCCGGGAGGGACGCGCCCGCGGTGGCCGCTAGAATCCGCGCATGCAGAACCTGCGCCCCTACCTCGACCGCTTCCCCGTGCTGGGTCCGCGCGTGTACCTGGACCCGGCCGCCACCGTCATCGGCGACGTCGAGCTGGCCGAGGACGTGTCGGTGTGGCCGGGCTGCGTGCTGCGCGGCGACGTGAACTTCATCCGCATCGGTGCGCGCAGCAACATCCAGGACGGCACCATCGTCCACGTCAGCCACCACAGCCCCTACAACCGGGGCGGGTATCCGACGCTGGTGGGCGCGGACGTGACGGTCGGCCACGGCGCCATCCTGCACGCCTGCACCCTCGAGGACCTGTGCCTGGTCGGCATGGGCGCCACGGTGCTCGACGGCGCCACGGTGAAGAAGCACGCCTTCGTCGGTGCCGGCGCGGTGGTCGGGCCGGGCAAGGTGGTGGGCGAGGCGGAGCTGTGGCTGGGCAACCCGGCGCGCTTCGTGCGCAGGCTGGACGAGCGCGAGATCGAGAGCCTGCACTACTCGGCCGCGCACTACGTGCGGCTCAAGGACCGGTACCTGGCCGCCGCCGTCTGAATGAACCTCAGGGCGCGGTGGCCGCCTCCAGCGCCGCCAGGAAAGCCATCGCCTCGGCGCGGCTGGCACCGCACATCTCCGGGCCGGGGCGCAGCGAGGCGCAGAACGCCGGGCGCTCCGGCCGCCCGAACAGGCGGCAGCGCAGTGCCGCATCCAGTTGCACGCAGGGCACGCCGGCGGGCTTGCCGCCGGGCATGCCCGGGATCGGCGAGGCGATGGACGGCGCGGTGCAGCAGGCGGCGCAGCCGCCGCGGCAGGGGAAGGGGGCGGCCGCGTCCACCGTCAGTCGAACACGCCGCCGAGCACCTCGACCACGATGCCTGTGGCCAGCGCCACCAGCACCAGGTCGCTGCCCGCCACGCGCCATTCGTGGCCCGGATAGGCCGGCAGCTCGCGCAGCATCGGCGCGGGCACGGCCTTCCTGGCGATGCCCGGCGGCAGCGGCTTGCCCCGCGCCAGGTTCTTGCGGATGCCCGGCGGCAGCGCGGCATAGCCGGTGTAACCGTGGGACAGCGCGATGCGGCGCGCGTCGCCCAGGCCGAGCGTCACCGTGATCCGCGCATCGCGGCCGTCGCGGTCGTGGCGCTCGGGGCCGCGGCCGTCGTCGTGCCGCGCCGGCGCGTGCGGCTGCGACGGGCGGTCCTTGTCGCGACCCTTGCCCTCCGGCGGCGCGGCGAAGGCCGGCGGCGCCAGCAGGCAGGCGGCCAGGGCCAGGGCGACGGGGCGCAGGACGGGCGCGGTTCGGCGGGCGGAAGCGTTCATGGCGTCCTCCTTTGCGGGTGGGATGCGCAACGAGTACCGCGCCGGCCTTGGCCGGCGGGTGAACGCCGCGCGCGTCCGTTCAGTCGGCGGTGACCAGCTGCGCGTGGTGCGCGCGCAGCTCGCGGTACACCGGCTCGGTGTCCGGGCGCTGGCCGTGCCAGAGGGCGAAGCTCTCGGCCGCCTGCTCCACCAGCATGCCCAGGCCGTCGACGGCGTCGCGGCAGCCGGCCGCCCGCGCCCAGGCCAGGAAGGGGATGGCCGCTTCGCCGTAGTTGAGGTCCACCGCCGCGGTGCGGCTGTTGACCAGGCCCAGCGGCGCCTGGAACACCGCGCCCGGCTCGCGGCCGGCGGCGGTGGCGTTGACGATCAGCTCGAAGTCACCCTGCTCGGCCAGGTCCTCCCAGTAGCGCGAATAGGCGCGGCCGGGCTCGCCGAGGGCATCCACCAGCGCATCGGCGCGCTCGGGGTTGCGGTTGACCACCGCCATCTCCAGCACGCCGGCTTCCAGCAGCGCCGGGGCCACGCCGCGCGCGGCGCCGCCGGCGCCCAGCAGCAGCACGCGGCGGCCGCGCAGGTCCAGGCCCTGGCGCGCGGTGAGGTCGCGCACCAGGCCGGCACCGTCGGTGTTGTCGCCGTGCCACTGGCCGTCGTTGCGCACCAGGGTGTTCACCGCCCCGGCCGCGCGGGCGCGGTCGCTCAGTTGCGCGCACAGACCGTAGGCGATTTCCTTCAACGGCAGGGTGACGTTGCCGCCCCGGCCGCCGTCGCCGGCGAAGGCCTCCAGCGTGGCCGCGAACTGCGCCGGCGCCGCGTCGATGGCGGTGTAGTCCAGGGCGATGCCGAACTGGGCCGCGTAGGCGCGGTGGATCCGCGGCGACAGCGAGTGGCTGACGGGATGGCCGAACACGGCATAGCGGGACTCGGGCATGGGGCTCTCTGCGGTGGATGCGCTCGTGGGCCGAGTCTACCCCGCCGGCCGTGCCCGCTCAGTCCTGGCCCAGCCAGCGCGCCGCGTCCAGCGCGAAGTAGGTGAGCACGCCGTCGGCGCCGGCGCGCTTGAACGCCAGCAGCGCTTCCAGCGCGCAGGCGCGCTCGTCCAGCCAGCCGTTGGCGAAGGCGGCCTTGAGCATGGCGTACTCGCCGCTGACCTGGTAGGCGAAGGTGGGCACGCCGAAGGCGTCCTTCACCCGGCGCACCACGTCCAGGTAGGGCAGGCCGGGCTTGACCATCACCATGTCCGCGCCCTCGGCCAGGTCCAGCTCCACCTCGCGCAGGGCCTCGTCGCCGTTGGCCGGGTCCATCTGGTAGGTGTGCTTGCCCCCCTTGCCGAGGTTGCCGGCGCTGCCCACCGCGTCGCGGAACGGGCCGTAGAACGCCGAGGCGTACTTGGCCGAGTAGGCCATGATGCGGGTGTTGACGAAGCCCTCGGCCTCCAGCGACTCGCGGATGGCGCCGATGCGCCCGTCCATCATGTCGCTGGGCGCCACCACGTCGGCGCCGGCGCGCGCGTGCGACAGCGCCTGCTTGACCAGCGCGTGCACCGTTTCGTCGTTGGCCACGTAGCCGGAGTCGTCGATGATGCCGTCCTGGCCGTGGGTGGTGAACGGGTCCAGCGCCACGTCGGTGATCACGCCCAGCTCCGGGAAGCGCGCCTTGAGCGCGCGCACCGCGCGCTGCGCCAGCCCGTCCTCGTCCCAGGCCGCGGCCGCGTCCAGCGACTTGGCCTCGGCCGGCGTGACCGGGAACAGCGCCAGCGCCGGGACGCGCAGCGCGGCGGCCTGCTCGGCCACGCGCAGCAGCTCGTCGATCGACAGCCGCTCCACGCCGGGCATGGACGCCACCGGCGCGCGGCCGTCCAGCGCGTGGACGAACACCGGGTAGATCAGGTCGTCCAGGCTCAGCGCGTGCTCGCGCATCAGCCGGCGCGAGAAGGCGTCGCGGCGCATGCGCCGCAGGCGGACGTGGGGGAAGCTCATCGCGGACTCCGGAAAAAACGGCTCGGAACGGGCGCCCATGATACGCCCGCCCCGCCGGGGCCCGGGGCGCCCGTCAGATGATGCCGCCGCCCAGCGACAGGCGCACGATGCCCACCACGATGACGATGCCGTTGAGCACCAGCCCGGCCTTGGCGCGGCCGCGTTTCTCCGGGGCGGTGAACAGGATGCCCAGCGCGGCGATGATCGCGCCGACCGCGGCGAACGGGATCAGGAACCAGTTGCCCCAGCCCAGCAGCGGCACCAGGGCCAGGACCATCCAGATCAGGGCCACGATGCCCCAGAGCAGACTGATGACGCCCATGCCGCCTCCCGTGCGTTGCGATGATGCGGCGACGATAGCCCATCCGCCGCCGCGCCGCGCGGTTCGCGGCCGATTCACGGGTGCGGGCCGATGATGCCCGGACCGACGTCCCGGGTTACCGCCATGCGCCTGCCGCTCGCCTTCCTCGCCCTTCCGCTGGCCCTGGCCGGCTGCGCCGCCACGTCGAAGGTGATGCTGGGCCCGGCGCGGCCGCCGGTGGATCCGGCCGCCGTGCAGGTGTACGCCGCCCCGCCGCCGGGTTCGCAGGAGATCGCGCAGCTGGAGGCCAGCAGCGCGGTCGGCTTCGGCACCCAGGGCCAGACCGACGCGGCGGTGGCACGGCTGAAGCGCGAGGCCGCGGCGCTGGGCGCCAATGGCGTGGTGCTGATGGGCGTGGGCTCCTCCGGCTCGCCGGTGGGCATGTCGGTGGGTGCCGGCAGCTACGGCCGCCACGGCGGCGGCGGCCTGAGCGTGGGCATCCCCACCACCCAGAAGCGGGCGGCCGGCATCGCCATCTGGGTGCCGCCCGGGTCCGTGCCCGCGCCGTCGCCGGCGTCGTCCGTCCCGTAGGCGCGGCGCCGGCGGGGCGTCGCCCCGCATCGTGCGCGGCCCGCCCGCGCAGGGCGGCCGCGACCGCCCGGCCCGGCAGCTCAGCCGCCGGGACGCAGGCAGCGGTCGAAGAAGTCCTCGGCCAGGCGGTAGCGGTGCAGCGCGTCGGCGCCGGACAGGCCGTGCTTGGCGCCGGGGTAGGCCATCAGCTCGAACGGCTGGCCGCGCTGCTGCAGCGCGCTCATCACCGCGGTGCTGTTGCCGAACAGCACGTTGTCGTCGGCCATGCCGTGCACCAGCAGCAGTTTCGGCGCGCCCGCGCCCACCAGGCCGTCCACGTGCTCCAGCACCCGCGCGGCGCGGTAGCCGTCCGGGTTGGCGGCCGGCAGGCCCATGTAGCGCTCGGTGTAATGGGTGTCGTACAGCGCCCAGTCGCTGACCGGCGCGCCGGCCGCGCCGCAGGCGTAGGCACGGGTGCGCGCCAGCAGCATCAGCGTCATGTAGCCCCCGTTGGACCAGCCATGCACGCCGATGCGCGCCGGGTCCACCCACGGCTGCGACTTCAGCCACTCCACGCCGCGCAGCTGGTCGTCCACCTCCACCGTGCCCTGGCGGCCGTACAGCGCGCCGCCGAAGTCGCGGCCGCGGCGCGGGGTGCCGCGGTTGTCCAGCGAGAACACCACGTAGCCCTGCTGGGCCAGGTACTGGTTGAACAGCGCATCGCTGCGCGAGGGCCAGGCGCGGGTCACGGTCTGCGCGGCCGGGCCGCCGTACACGTACACCACCACCGGGTACTTGCTGGCCGGGTCGAAGCCGGGCGGGCGGATCAGGCTGTAGTGCAGCGGCGTGGCGCCGTCGGCCGCGACGAGGGTGCCGAACTCCACCGGCCGGTGCGCCGCGCGGTAGCGGGCATAGGGGTGCGCCGGGTCGGCCGGATCGTTGCGCAGCAGCGTCGCCAGGCGGGTGCCGTCGTTGCGGTGCAGCGCGACCTGCGGCGGCACCGTGTCGCTGGACCAGTGGTCCACGTACACGCTGGCGTTGCGGGCGAAGCTGGCCGCGTGCATGCCGGGCTCGCGCGAGAGCTTCTCCACCTCGCCGCCGGCCAGCGGCACGCGGTAGACGTGCTTCTCCAGCGGCGATTCGCGGGTGCCGGTGAACCACACCCAGCCGGCGGCCTCGTCCACCGCCAGCAGCTCGTCGACCACCCACTCGCCGCCGGTCAGCGGCGTCAGCGTGGCGCCGTCCTCCGAGGCCAGGTACAGGTGCTGGAAGCCGCTGCGCTCGGAGCCCCACACGAAGCGCCCGTCGCGCAGGAAGCGCAGCTGGTGGTGCAGCGGTACCCAGGTCGACGAGGTCTCGGTGAGCAGCACGCGCTGGCGGCCGCTGCCAAGGTCGGCCTCGACCAGTTCCAGCGTCTGCTGGTCGCGCGACTGGCGCTGGAAGGTGAGGCGGCGCGGGTCGCGCCAGTCCACCCGGGCCAGATAGATGTCCTGCTCCGGGCCCAGGTCGATCCACTGCGGCCGCGCGCCCTGGCGCGGGGCGATCACGCCCAGCCGCACGCGCACGTTGGGCTCGCCCGCGGCGGGATAGCGTTGCTCCACCACTTCGGTGCGGTCCGGGTAAACCTCGTAGCGCTGGCGCAGCGGCACCGGCGATTCGTCGATGCGGGCGAAGGCGATGGCGCTGTCGTCCGGCGCCCACCAGTAGCCGGTGTGCCGGTCCATCTCCTCGTCGGCGACGAATTCGGCCACGCCGTTGCCGATGGTGTCGCTGCCGTCGGCGGTCAGGCGGATCTCGCGGCCGCCGGCCAGCTCGATCGCCCACAGGTCGCGCCCGCGCACGAAGCTGACGTAGCCGCCGCGGGGGGAGATCTTCGGGTCGGTGGCGAAGCCGCCGCCGGCGGTGAGCTTGCGCACCGCCGCGCCGCCGGCCTTGCCCAGGTCGTACAGGTACAGCTCGCCGCCGAGCGGGAACAGCAGCGTACTGCCGTCCGGCGCCCACTGGTAGTCGACGATGCCCGAGTACGCGGCGATGCGCTGGCGCTCGCGGCGCGCCTTCTCCTCGTCGCTGAGCACCTCGGTGCCCGGCAGCACCACCGACGAGTCGACCAGCAGGCGGGTCTGGCCGCTGGCCACGTCGTATTCCCACAGATCCAGGCGGTTGCGGTCGCTGTCCTTGCCGCGCAGGAAGGTCACGCGGCTGCCGTCCGGCGCCACCTGCGGCTTCATCAGCGTCGGCCCGGACAGCGGCGCGCTGCCGGTGATGGCCTCGAGAGTGAGCTTCTCGCCGGAGGCGGCGTGCGCAGGAGCGGGGGGCAGGGTCACGGCGAAGGCGAGCAGGAGCGGCGGAAACAGGGCAAGGCGCATGCGGGCATCCGGTGGGACATCATGCGGTGCATTGTAGGGGGCGGGCCCGGGTAGCCGGGCCCGGCCTGCCGCGGGTGGCACCCGCGATCTTTCCCCCGCGTTTCAGTGGAGCACGCGCGCTTGCGGCTGCGGGGCGCCGGTGCCGGGAAGCACGGTCCGGTAGCGGCAAGCCGCGCCAGGATGCCCGGAGCAGCGGCGCTCGCGCCCCAAAAGCATGGGCCAAAACGCCCCGTCCCCGTCCCCGTCGCGCGACAGCGAGACCCCCCGGGAGCGTCCGGATGGCAGTCAGCGGCTGTAGGTGCTTGCTCCACCCGGTTGCCGGCGGTTTGGCCCGCCTGTCCGCTGGTGCATACTCCGTGTTATGCCGCCGATTGCGGGGATGACACTAGTTAGGTCTCAATGAGCAAGATCGCAAAGTGGAAAAGATGGATTGAGCCTATTTGCGATGACTGTGGCAACGTCATGCTCAGCAGAGATATGTTTCTCGACCTTCATGGGATGATTCAGAAGAATCCCAAGATGCAACAGAGCGGCTACTTTCATGAGTGCATGAGAGATACATACATCGCTCACACCGCAATGATGCTTCGCAAACACGCCAAAATAGATAAGGACAGCATCTCTCTTGCCGGCCTAGCAAGGGACATCCTCGAAAATAGGGACAAGGTTAAAGGACTGTCCGTCGGTGATGACTTTGAGTCCATAACCGACCGCTTCACTCAGTGCGTCAAAAAAGTGGAGGCATTTGCCGACCGTGTAATCGCTCATAGAGATCGCAGGGCGCCGTCCCACATGCCAACATACAGCGAGGTTGATGAGGCGATCGATGCAATGGACAGACTTTCCATCCAGTGCTCATTGGCAATTGGGGCAGACTACTGCGACACCTGTAAGCCAACTGTCCAGTACGGCTGGCTGCTCATATTCCGGGAGATGGGGATTGAGACCTAACAATTCATTCAAGCCTAAGCCGCTTCGCGGGTCGGCTTAATTCAGGCGTTAGGCTTCATGACAAACATTCTTGCGACTGTAGCAATTCTCCTTGCCATCTCAAGCCAAGTTGCACTTTCCATGGACACAAACCTCTCGCCACAAGAAGCAAAGGAGGCCGCAGCGCAGTCAGTCCATTGATGACTCTGCACTGGAGCAGCTATCTGGGGCACACAACCCAGATGATGTGGCAAGTCATCTATCTGTGCGCAAACTACAAGAGTATGTAGGCACCCTTACCTTGCCGCGGTATCCGGAGATCGCCACAGCCACACCACCCAAAGCGCCAACCGATCCACTTGAGCCCGGCGACACCGGGGCATATGGACAATTGGCGACCCGCCCAAATCCTAATGGGCACGTCATTGTGTCAGTGCCGGATGTTGCTGAGATTCTTCCTGCCCTTGCCCGAGATCGTGGCAAACCGCTCACCCCAGAAGAGATCGAGGAAGTCCGTTTGGCAGCGCCATCTTTGGTAATGAACAGAGATGATGCGGAGCAGCTTAAGAGTCTCAGGGCAGCCAAGCCCAAGCAATGAAGCCTAACAATTCATTCAAGCCGAAGCCGCTTCGCGACTCGACTTAATTCAGGCGTTAGGCCCCGGACCATCCTTAATCGAATCGCCTACCTAATAATCGGATTCGTCACGCTACTCGCACTTCCCGCATCCGCCGCTGATATGACAAAGGCCAAGAAAATTTCCTATCGTGGCGGGATCGTCACATTCTCCGTCCCGGAATCCTGGCGAGAGGAGTACGAGCCATCTGGTGGCGCCACGTTTTTTGAGGATCGCTCTGATTCGGGAACGCTTCGCCTCAATGTCCTCTCTTTTGAGTCCAAAGATGAGCCTGCTGAAAAGATGGCTTTGTATGTGTTCCCTGCAGGGAGTTACGAGCTACTTCCCAATGGCTTTCCCATGCGTTACGAGGTCACGGAGGCATCCGGGCATGGCGAAAATCTGCATCTCCATTCTTGGTCCATAGCGGTTCCTGTTCCGCCGCATTCGGTCCGGCTTGCCATGTTTCGTCACACGGTTCTGGCGGGACAAGAAAGTGATCCACTGATAAGTGCGGAGTTGGACTTCCTCCAGCGGAGCATCAGGTCCGCTGCTTTTTCCCAAGCCTCAGGTGTTGCTGGCGATTTCCGCCAGTGAGTCGCACGGGGCCTAACAATTCATTCAAGCCCGCTTCGCGGGACGGCTTGGTTCAGGCGTAGGCCCCGCATGAAGACTACCGCCACTCTGACTTTGCTCTTGACCGCCCTTCAGGTCGCCGCCGCGGAGCCAGCGCGGGTCTACACCGGGACGGTGATCGACGTTGAGGTTGATCGGATCGCCCTCGATGTCGCATCGGGCACCGTCTATATAGGCTTCGTCGCAGAGAAAGCTGCGCTTGACTCTCTCGGGAAAGTTAAATCGGGAGACGAAGTGCGGGCAGTTTTTGGAAGTGTCTCTGGCCCGGAGGGACGCTCTATCAACAAGCTTCTGTCGATTCGCCTCTGCGAGGAGACCGATAGGCAGTGCTCTGCCGACTATCGGCGTCAGGCAGCCCAAGCCCAGCAGGATGCCAGAGAGTCCGAGCGGGCGCTCGAAGAGCGTGGGCGTTGTAACGTTGCCATGCAGGCCGCGCTAGCTAAGGACCCGCGGTATGTAGCAGAAGGCAGCGTCCCCGCTTTCAGCGGCATCCCGGCTAGCTACAACGCTCTCCCGGAGCCCGCCAAGCAATGCGGAGCTAGACTGCTTGAAGCGCATGAGGTCGCCGTCGTCGAGGCATGTACGGCACATCGTTGCGGAGACAACATTGGTGGTGGCTGCTGGCACGTTGCAGGCTACTCAATGACATCTTCCGCTATCTAGAATGCGGTCAACCAGTGCTCGGAGTAGGCGCCGTCGGCGCGTGGCCTGGCGATTCGCCCAAGCCGACCGGCTTCGCGGCACGGCTCATTTCAGACGTTGGATCTCGCGGAAGAACGATGGACCCTTACATCATCCCAGGACTCGTCAGTGGGCTCATCGGGGGCGGAATTGCGGCTCTTGTCATTGCACTTTCCGCACGGAAGTCCTGTCCAAAATGCTCAGCGCCGCTGCCCAAATTCCGTCTACCTGCCAACCTGCGCCAAGCGCTCTTGGGTGGCTGGGTATGCGGTTCATGTGGCGCCAGAGTGGGTCGAGACGGGGAAGTGGCGTGACCTGCCGGCCGGTCACCTCTGGCAGTTCATTCAAGCCGAAACCGCTTCGCGGGTCGGCTTGACCCAGGCGCCGGGCTGCGGATGAAGGTTCTCGACGAGGAAGCTTGGTCTTGGATGCTTCTTGAGCATGATGGGATGCTCATCCTTGCCGTGCTGTGCGGTGGCGTCGCCCTGTACAGCATCGACTTCCCGCTCTCCGCGCCTGAGCAATCCTGCTACGCACAGCAAGGGCGTCCGTACCTGCAGCTTCTCGCCAGGGATGTGGCCCTTCGCCCCGCTGTGTATCACGCCCGTAGGCTTCAAGGCTTCGACAGATGGCCGGGCATCGATGAGGCGGTGGCGAGGTGGAGGGCGAGCCATGCGGTTGCACCCTGATCGTTCACTCAGGCCAAACACGCTGGTCGTTGGCGGCACGCGCCTTCTGGCGATCCTCGTTCCGGTGCTGTCCATGGCGAACGGGTATGACGGCTGACAGGTCATCCAGGCGCATGCCACATCGGAAATCCGCGGAATCAGCCCTGGACGGGACGGCGGGCGCTCGCGCGGCGCGGGCCACTTGACAGCTCGGGCATCCTGAAAGGACATCCCTGCCAGGAGCGTCCATGCAACCCGATGCCATCAAGGCTTTGTTCGACCAGCAGGCGGCCGGCTACGACCGGCAGTGGGAGAAGACCGCGCCGATCCGCCAGTGCCTGCACTTCCTGCTGGAGCCGGTGCTCGCCGGCCTGCCGGAGGAGGCGCGGGTGCTGTGCGTGGGCGTGGGCACCGGCATGGAGATGGCGCATCTGGCAGGGCGCTTCCCCGGCTGGCGCTTCACCGCGGTCGATCCGTCCGAGCGGATGCTGGAGGTCTGCCGACACCGGGCGGAGGAGGCGGGCTTCCTCGATCGCTGCCGGTTCCATGCCGGCTACCTGGACACGCTGCCGGCCGGTCCGGCGCACGATGCGGCGACCTGCTTCCTGGTCTCGCAGTTCATCCTCGACACCGCGGCGCGGGCGGACTTCTTCCGCGGCATCGCCCGCCGGCTGGTGCCGGGCGGGCGCCTGGCCAGCTCGGACCTGGCCGCGGACACGTCCTCGCCCGAGTACGCCGTGCTGCTGGAGGCGTGGATGCGGATGATGGCCAGCGCGGACGTCGCGCCGGAGGCGCTGGAGCGCATGCGCCGGGCCTATGCCGAGGACGTGGGCGTGCTGCCGCCGGCGCAGGTGGAGGCGATCCTGCGGGCCGGCGGCTTCGAGCGCCCGGTGCCGTTCTTCCAGGCGGGGCTGATCCACGCCTGGGTCTCGACCCGGGCGCCCACGCCGGGCTGAGCCGTCGCGGCTGGCTCAGCGGCCGAACAGGTGCCTGCGCTGTTCCTCGGTGAGCGGCTTGCCCGCGTCCGGGTTCACCTGCGCGGTCAGCGCATAGGCGCGCTGGGTGGCCGGCCGCGCGGCGATGCTGGCGTGCCAGCGCCGCAGCTCCGGGTACGGCTCCAGGTCGAAGGGGGCCTTGGCGTACGGGTTGATCCACGGGTAGGCGGCCATGTCGGCGATGGTGTACGCGTCGCCGGCGATGAAGGCGCGGCCGGCCAGCCGGCGGTCGAGCACGCCCAGCAGGCGCTGTACCTCGCGGTCGTAGCGGTCGACGGCGTAGTCGATCCGCTCCGGCGCGTACACGGCGAAGTGGCCGTACTGGCCGGTCATCGGGCCCAGGCCGGCCATCTGCCACATCAGCCACTGCTCCACCTCCACCTTGCCGCGGAGGTCGGTGCCGTGGAAGCGGCCGGTCTTGCCGGCCAGGTACAGCAGGATGGCGCCGGACTCGAACACGCTGACCGGGGCGCCGCCGTCGGCAGGGGCGTGGTCGACGATGGCCGGCATCTTGTTGTTGGGCGAGAAGGCCAGGAACTCGGGCTTGAACTGGTCGCCCTGCCCGATGTTCACCGGCTTGATGGCGTAGGCCAGGCCGGCCTCTTCCAGGAACAGGGTGATCTTGTGGCCGTTGGGGGTGGGCCAGTAGTACAGGTCGATCATGGCGGTCTCCTGCGGGGGCGGGAAGCCGAGTCTAAGCGGCGCGCGCTTGGCAGCCATGGCCGCGGCCGCTACCCTGCGGCGTCCCCCACGCAACGCAGCATCCCATGGCGAACAACGCGCCCCGCCTGACGCCCCTGTCCACCCTGATCTTCGCCTCGCGCTGGCTGCAGCTGCCGCTGTACCTGGGCCTGATCGTGGCCCAGTGCGTGTACGTGTTCCTGTTCGGCAAGGAACTGTGGCACCTGATCCACGAGGCGCCGGAGATGGGCGAGCAGCAGATCATGCTGATCGTGCTGGGCCTGATCGACGTGGTGATGATCTCCAACCTGCTGGTGATGGTGATCGTCGGCGGCTACGAGACCTTCGTCTCGCGCCTGCGCCTGGAGGGTCACCCGGACCAGCCGGAGTGGCTCAGCCACGTGAACGCCTCGGTGCTGAAGGTGAAGCTGGCGATGGCCATCATCGGCATCTCCTCCATCCACCTGCTGAAGACGTTCATCGCGGCCGGCACGCTGAACGGCCTGCCCTTCTGCCCGCCGGAGCTGGTCGCCACCGCCGCCTCCAACGTCGGCGCCTCGCGCTGCAGCGCGCTGACCACCGACGGCGTGCTGTGGCAGACCATCATCCACGTGGTGTTCATCCTCTCGGCCATCGGCATCGCCTGGACCGACAAGCTGATGGCCAACGTCGGCGCCCGGCGGGAACACGCCGGGCACTGAGCCCGGCGCGGGCGACGGCTCGCCGCGCCCGCGGCCCCGGCGCGGCGGCATGCCCGTCCCGGCGCACGGGGGAAGCGCGACGGCGGGCGGCGTTCTCGGGGCGTGAGCGCCGGCGCCGGTAGAATGGCGTCATGGATGTCTCCCACCTTCTCGACGGCCTCAACGCCGCGCAGCGCGAGGCCGTCTCGGCCCCGCCCGGCCACTACCTGGTGCTGGCCGGCGCCGGCTCCGGCAAGACCCGCGTCCTGACCCACCGCATCGCCTGGCTCAACGAGGTCCAGGGCGTGCCCGCGCACGGGGTCCTCGCGGTCACCTTCACCAACAAGGCCGCCGGCGAGATGCGCGCGCGCGCCGACGCGCAGCTGCGCCACGGCGCGCGCGGCATGTGGATCGGCACCTTCCACGGCCTGGCCCACCGCCTGCTGCGCCTGCACTGGAACGAGGCGCGGCTGCCGGAGACCTTCCAGGTGCTCGACAGCGAGGACCAGCTGCGCCTGGTCAAGCGCGTGGCCCAGCAGCTGGAGCTGGAGGAGGGCCGGTTCCCGCCGCGGCAGATCGCCTGGTGGATCAACGCGCAGAAGGACGAGGGCCGGCGCCCGCACCACATCCAGCCCGGCGACGATCCCTGGACCGACGCCCTGCGCCGCGCCTACGAGCTGTACCAGGAGCGCTGCGACCGCGCCGGCCTGGTCGACTTCGCCGAACTGCTGCTGCGCGCGCACGAGCTGCTGCGCGACAACCCGGCGCTGCTGATGCACTACCGCACGCGCTTCCGCGACCTGCTGATCGACGAGTTCCAGGACACCAACGCCATCCAGTACGCCTTCGTGCGCGTGCTGGCGGGCGATTCGGGCCGGGTGTTCGTGGTCGGCGACGACGACCAGGCCATCTACGGCTGGCGCGGGGCCAGGGTGGAGAACGTGCAGCAGTTCCTGCGCGACTTCCCCGGCGCCAGGACCATCCGCCTGGAGCAGAACTACCGCTCCACCGCCAACATCCTGGGCGCGGCCAACGCGGTGATCGCGCACAACCCCGACCGCATCGGCAAGCAGCTGTGGACCGACAGCGGCGAGGGCGAGCCGGTGGACGTGTACGCGGCCTACAACGAGATGGACGAGGCGCGCTTCGTGGTCGAGCGCATCCGCCAGTGGGTGCGCGACGGCGGCAGCTGGCGCGAGGCTGCGGTGCTCTACCGCAGCAACGCGCAGTCGCGCGCGCTGGAAGAGGTGCTGCTGGCCGAGCAGGTGCCCTACCGCGTGTACGGCGGCATGCGCTTCTTCGAGCGCGCCGAAATCAAGGACACCCTGGCCTACCTGCGCCTGGTGGCCAGCCGCGACGACGACGCGGCCTTCGAGCGCGCGGTGAACACGCCGGCGCGCGGCATCGGCGACCGCACCCTGGACGAGGTGCGGCGCCGCGCGCGGGCCGGGGCCACCTCGCTGTGGAAGGCGGCCGCGGCGCTGGTGTCGGAGAACGCGCTGGCCGCGCGCGCGCGCAACGCGGTGGCCGGCTTCCTCGGCCTGATCGAGGCGCTGGACGCGGAGACCGCCGACCTGGCGCTGAAGGACCGCGTGGACCACGTGCTGGGCCGCTCGGGCCTGCGCGAGCACTGGGCCAGCGAGGCCCGCGGGCAGCTGGACGCCGAGTCGCGGCTGGAGAACCTGGACGAGCTCGTGTCGGTGGCCTCGCGCTTCTCCCGCGCCGAGCTGGACGACGACCAGGAGAGCATGAGCGAGCTGGTGGCCTTCCTTTCGTACGCCGCGCTGGAGGCCGGCGAGGGCCAGGCCCAGGCCGACGAGGACGGCGTGCAGCTGATGACGCTGCATTCGGCCAAGGGCCTGGAGTTCCCGCTGGTGTTCCTGGTCGGCATGGAGGAGGGCGTGTTCCCCAGTTCCAAGTCGCTGGAGGAGAGCGGGCGGCTGGAGGAGGAACGCCGGCTGGCCTACGTGGGCATCACGCGCGCGCGGCAGAAGCTGGTGCTGACCTATGCCGAGAGCCGGCGCATCCACGGCATGGACATGTACGGCATGCCCTCGCGCTTCCTGCGCGAGATCCCGGGCCACCTGCTCAACGAGGTCCGGCCGCGGGTGCAGGTGTCGCGGCCCATGGCGCCGCCGCCGCGGGTGGCGCACCCGGCCATCGAGACGCCGGCGCTGAAGCTGGGCCAGGGCGTGGTCCACGCCACCTTCGGCCGCGGCGTGGTCACCGACTACGAGGGCAGCGGCGCGCACGCGCGCGTGCAGGTCAACTTCGACGAGGCCGGCAGCAAGTGGCTGGTGCTGGCCTTCGCCAACCTGCAGCCGCTCTGAGGCGGCGGGGCGCGTTCATGCAGGCGTGACGGCGCGGGTGTGCAATGTCCGCGTTCCCCGGCCGGAGCCGCCCCATGTACGCCAGCATCCTCATCGCCACCGACGGTTCGGAACTGGGCGGCAAGGGCCTGCGCCACGGTCTGGCGCTGGCCGGCGCGCTGGGCGTGCCCGTGACCGTGCTGACCGTGACCGAGCCGTGGGCGCCCGGGTTCGACGACACGATGGCGCTGGCCGGCGACCCGGCGCTGCAGCAGGAATACCGCGCAGGCTGCGCCGAGGCCGCGCGCCGCATCCTGGACGACGCGCTGGCGCAGGCCGCCGCCGCCGGCGTGGCCTGCCGCACGCTGCACGTGCCCGATGCCTATCCGTCCGGGGCCATCGTCCGCGCCGCGGCGGACTGCGGCGCGGAACTGGTGGTGATGGCCTCGCACGGACGCGGCGGCCTGGGGCGCGCGCTGCTGGGCAGCCAGACCCAGGCGGTGCTGTCGGACTCGCGGGTGCCGGTGCTGGTGGTGCGCTAGCCTCAGGCCGCGCCGGAGAGGTGCTCGTAGAGGATCACCGCGCCGATCGCCACCAGGATCGCCCCGCCCACGATCTCGGCGCGGCGGCCCGCCAGCGCGCCGAGCGCGCGGCCGAGCATCACCCCGGCGGTGACCATGACCAGGGTACACAGGCCGATGACGGCGGCGACCAGGACGATGGGCGCGTCGAGGAAGGCCAGGCTCACGCCCACCGCCATCGCGTCGATGCTGGTGCCCAGGCCGGTGGCGGCCAGGCTCCAGAAGCCGTGGCGGCGTTCGCCGGACCCGTCGCCGGCGTCCCCGCGCAGGCCGTTGCCGATCATGTGCAGCCCCAGCAGGCCCAGCACCGCGAACGCGATCCAGTGGTCCCAGGCGCTGACGTAGCGCGAGGCCGCCGTGCCCAGCAGCCAGCCCAACACCGGGGTGACGGCCTCGATGGCGCCGAAGATCAGCCCGGCGCGCAGCGCCTCGCGCAGCCGCGGCCGCCGCATCGCCGCGCCCTTGCCGACCGCGGCGGCGAACGCATCGGTCGACATGGCGATGCCGATCAGGAGGATGGAGAACAGGTTCATCGGGAGGCACCGGCTGGAAGGCGGACACGACCCGCCGGCGTCCAACCGCGGACGCGCCGGCATGGCCGTTGGTCTCGCCAACCGCGACGGTGTCCGCGCCACGGCCGCGCGGGCCGAGCATGTTGACGCGGACGCTCCGGCATGGCGCGCGGAGCAGGCTACTCCCCAAGGAGGGCGCGCAGGATACCACGCGGCCGCCGCCGCCCGCCCGGAACGGCAGCCGCGTTCAGGCCATGTCCATCGGTACATGCCCGCCACGGGCCGGCGTCGTAGGATCGGGCCTGGCCAGTCCGTGCCCTGACAGGAGAACGCACATGCACTCGCATTCGCGCCGCCGGTTCCTCGCCACCTCCGCCGCCGTGGGCTTCGGCCTGCTCGCCGGCCCGCTGCACGCCGCCGCGCCCGCCGCGCCGGCGCCGGGCCGCCTGCTCACCCGGCCCATCCCCTCCAGCGGCGAGCTGCTGCCGGTGATCGGCGCCGGCACCTCGGGCAGCTACGACGTGGACCTGGGCACGCCCGAGTACGCGCAGCTGCAGGAGGTGGTGCGCATCTTCTTCGAGGGCGGGGCGCGCCTGATCGACACCGCGCCCAACTACGGCCGTTCCGACACCGTGGTCGGCGCGTTGCTGGCCGACGGCGGCTGGCGCGAGCGTGCCTTCATCGCCACCAAGATCGCCGCCGACAGCCGCGAGGCGGCCGAGGCCCAGTGGGCCGAGTCGCTGCGCCGCCTGCGCACCGACCGGGTCGAGCTGCTGCAGGTGCACAACCTGCGCGACTGGCAGCGGCAGCTGCCCTACGCGCGCGAGCTGCAGGCCCAGGGCAAGACCCGGTATGTCGGCGTGACCCACTACACCGATGCGGGGCTGCCCGAGCTGGAGCGCATCCTGCGCAGCGAGAAGCTGGACTTCATCCAGATCCATTACTCGGTCAACGCGCCGCGGGCGGCCGAGACGGTGCTGCCGCTGGCCCAGGACCGCGGCGTGGCGGTGATCGTCAACCGCGCCTTCGACGACGGCCGCCTATTCGCCCGGGTCAAGGACCAGCCCCTGCCGGGCTGGGCCGCCGAGGCCGGCGTCACGTCGTGGGCGCAGATGTTCCTGAAGTTCGCCATCAGCCACCCCGCGGTGACGGTGGTGATCCCGGCCACCGGCAAGCCGGAGCGCCAGCGCGACCAGCTCAAGGCCGGCGCCGGGCCGCTGCTGACGCAGCCGCAGCAGCAGGAACTGCTGCGCCGGTTCGCCGCCTGAGCCGGCCCGCATGAGCGCCCGGCACCCCGGCGGCCGCCAGCCCTGGCTGGCGCGCGTGTTCGACGTGCGCCCGCACGAGGCCCCCGCGGTGGCCGCCGGGCTGGCGATGTTCTTCCTGCTGTTCACCGGCTACTTCATGCTGCGGCCGGTGCGCGAGACCATGGGCGTGGCCGGCGGCGTGGACAACCTGCAGTGGCTGTTCACGGCCACGTTCGTGGCCACGCTGGCGGTGCTGCCGGCGTTCGGCTGGATCGCCTCGAAGGTGCCGCGGCGCCGCATCGTGCCATGGGTCTACGGCCTGGTCGTCGTCAGCCTGCTGGGCTTCGCCGCCAGCCTGGCCTTGCAGCCCGACGGCGTGTGGGCCGGGCGCGCCTTCTACGTCTGGGTCTCGGTGCTGAACCTGCTGATGATCTCGCTGGCCTGGAGCGTGCTGGCCGACGTGTTCGCCAGTGCCGAGGCCAAGCGGCTGTTCGCGCTGATCGCCGGCGGCGCCAGTCTGGGCGGGCTCACCGGGCCGTTGCTGACCACCGTGCTGGTGCGGCCGCTGGGGCACGGCGGGCTGCTGCTGCTGTCGGCGGCGTTCATGGCCGCCAGCGCGGGCGCGGCGCTGTGGCTGCACCGCTGGCGCGACCGCCATCCGTTCGCGGCCGGGGAGGCGCCCGCGGAGCGGCGGCAGCCGCTGGGCGGCAATCCCTTCGCCGGCGCCACGGCGGTGTTCCGTTCGCCGTACCTGCTGGGCATCGCCCTGTTCGTGGTGCTGCTGGCCACCGTCACCACCTTCCTCTATTTCGAGCAGGCCCGGCTGGTGGACGCGCTGTTCCCCGACCGCGAGCGGCAGACCCAGGTGTTCGGGCTGATCGACACCGTGGTGCAGGCGCTGGCCATCGTCACCCAGGTGTTCCTCACCGGTCGCATCGCGCAGAAGCTGGGCGTGGGCGTGCTGCTGGTGGCGGTGCCGCTGGTGATGGCCGCCGGGTTCCTGTGGCTGGCCGTGGCGCCGGTGTTCGCGGTGTTCGTGGTGGTGATGGTCGCGCGGCGCGCCGGCGAGTACGCGCTGGTGCGGCCGGGACGGGAGATGCTGTACACCGTCGTGCCGGCCGAGCAGAAGTACAAGGCCAAGAACTTCATCGACACCGCCGTGTACCGCGGGGGCGACGCGCTCAGCGCCTGGGTCAAGCGCGGCCTGGACTTGCTGGGCGAGCACCCGGCGCTGGCCATGGTGATCGGCGCCGGCGTGGCGCTGGCCTGGGCCGGCACCGGCCTGGCCCTGGGCCGCGCCCAGCGCCGCCGCGAGGCGGTCCTGTAGGAGCTGGCTTGCCGGCGACCGCGACGCCGGACAACCGGCGCACCCGTGATCCCGGCACCCGGTCGCCGGCGCGGCGGCCGGGTGCCGCTTGCCGGCGGCCCGGCGGCGTCGGAACCACGGTGGCGTCGGCTGCGCCGAGGCCGCCGCATCGCCGGCAAGCCGGCGACTACAGGAAGCCGCCGGACTGGCGCTGCCAGAGCTGCGCGTACAGGCCGCCCCGCGCCAGCAGCTCCTCGTGCGTGCCCTGCTCGACGATGCGGCCCTGGTCCATCACCACCAGCCGGTCCATCGCGGCGATGGTGGACAGGCGGTGGGCGATGGCGATCACCGTCTTGCCCTGCATCAGCCGGTACAGGTTCTCCTGGATCACCGCCTCCACCTCCGAGTCCAGCGCCGAGGTGGCCTCGTCCAGCACCAGGATGGGCGCGTTCTTCAGCAGCACGCGGGCGATGGCGATGCGCTGGCGCTGCCCGCCGGAGAGCTTGACCCCGCGCTCGCCGACCTGGGCGTCGTAGGCGCGCCGCCCCTTGGCGTCGACCAGCTCCTGGATGAAGTCGTGGGCGTTGGCCTGGCGTGCGGCCTCGACCATCTCGGCCTCGGTCGCGTCCGGGCGGCCGTAGAGGATGTTCTCGCGCACCGAGCGGTGCAGCAGCGAGGTGTCCTGGGTCACCACGCCGATGGCCGCGCGCAGCGAGTCCTGGGTCACGCCGGCGATGTCGGTGCCGTCGATGCGGATGCTGCCGCCCTCGCGGTCGTAGAACCGCAGCAGCAGGTTGACCAGGGTGGACTTGCCCGCGCCCGAGCGGCCCACCAGGCCCACCTTCTCGCCGGGGCGGATGTGCAGGTCCAGGTTCTCGATGACGCCGCCGCGCTTGCCGTAGTGGAAGGTCACGCCGTCGAAGCGGATGTCGCCGCGCACCGGGCCCAGCGGCGGCGCGCCGGGGGCGTCGTCCACCGTGGCCGGCAGGGCGATGGAGTTGATGCCGTCCTGCACCGTGCCGATGTTCTCGAACAGCGCCGACATCTCCCACATGATCCACTGCGACATGCCCATCAGCCGCAGCACGAAGGCGATGGCCACGGCGATGGCGCCCACGCTGACCGCGTCCTGCATCCACAGTCCGATGCCGGTGGCGGCCACCGCGAACAGCAGCAGCATGTTCAGCGTGTCGTTGCTGACGTTGACGAAGGTGGCCAGGCGCATCTGCCGGTACACCGTGCCCATGAACCCGTCCATGGACGCGCGCGCGTACTCCTCCTCGCGCCGCGAGTGCGAAAACAGCTTCACCGTGGCGATGTTGGTGTAGCTGTCCACGATGCGGCCGGTCATGGTCGAGCGCGCGTCGGCCTGCTCCTGCGCCACCTTGTTGAGCCGCGGTATGGCGTAGCGCAACAGCGCCGCGTAGGCGACCAGCCAGCCGGCGAAGGGCAGCATCAGCCGCCAGTCGGCCGAGGCGGCCACCAGCAGCGCGCCGCCGAGGTAGACGACCACGTAGTTGCCCACGTCCAGCAGCTTGATCACCGTCTCGCGCACCGCCAGCGAGGTCTGCATCAGCTTGGTGGCGATGCGCCCGGCGAACTCGTCCTGGAAGTAGCCCATCGACTGCCGCAGCAGGTAGCGGTGCACGCGCCAGCGGATGCGCATGGGGAAGTTGCCCAGCAGCGTCTGGTGGATCACCAGCGCCGAGAGCAGGTTCAGGCCCGGCATCACCACCAGCACCACCAGCGCCATCAGCGCGAAGCGCCAGCCCTCCTCGGCCAGGAAGGTGGCGGGCGTGTGGCTGGAGAGGCGGTCGACGATGGAGCCGGTGAAGGCGTACAGCGCCACTTCGGTCACGGCGATGGCGGTGGTCAGCACCGCCATCAGCGCCAGCCACGGCTCGGTACCGCGCACGTAGTGGCGGCAGAACGCGTACAGCGTGCGCGGCGGCTGGGTGACCGGCACCGGCGGGTAGGGGTCGATGCGCCGTTCGAACCAGCGGAACAGGGCGGTGCGGCGGGAGTGCGGGGCGGTGGTGGGTGCGTCCATCGGGGGCTTGGGGGAACCGCTCATGCGGCGGCGTCGTAGGGGGTAAGCAG
>DASRYN010000126.1:0-3088 GCA_035687185.1 Pseudoxanthomonas sp.
ACCGCCGCCCGCGCGCCGGCGCGGCACCCGGCCCCGCCGGCTGCCGCCCGACCCTCCATAATCGGTGGCCGGGCGCACGCACATTCCCACGCACCCCGCGAGGACTCACGGATGACACACGGTTTTTCGCTCGACGATGCACGAATCGCCGTAGTCGGCCTGGGCTACGTCGGCCTGCCGCTGGCGGTCGAGTTCGGCAAGCGCTACGACACCGTCGGCTTCGACATCAACGCGCGCCGCATCGGCGAGCTGCGCGCCGGCCGCGACAGCACCCTGGAGGTCGAACCCGAGCTGCTGGCGGAGGCCGCCCGCCTGTCGTTCACCGACCGGCTGGACGACATCGCCGCGTGCAACGTGTACATCGTCACCGTGCCCACGCCGATCGACGAGGCGCGCCGCCCGGACCTCACGCCGCTGGTGCGGGCCAGCGAGTCGCTGGGCAAGGTGCTCAAGCGCGGGGACACCGTGGTCTACGAGTCCACCGTGTACCCCGGCTGCACCGAGGAAGTGTGCGTGCCCATCCTCGAGCGCGCCTCGGGTCTGGCCTTCGGCACCGACTTCCACGTGGGCTACAGCCCGGAGCGCATCAACCCGGGCGACAAGGCGCACCGGGTGACCAGCATCCTCAAGGTGACCTCCGGTTCCTCGCCGGAGGCGGCCGCGTTCATCGACGCGCTGTACCGCAGCATCATCCCGGCCGGCACGCACAGGGCCAGCTGCATCAAGGTGGCCGAGGCCGCGAAGGTGATCGAGAACACCCAGCGCGACCTCAACATCGCCCTGGTCAACGACCTGGCCATCCTGTTCAACAAGCTCGGCATCGACACGCTCGAGGTGCTCGAGGCCGCCGGCACCAAGTGGAACTTCCTGCCCTTCCGCCCCGGCCTGGTCGGCGGCCAC
This sequence comes from Pseudoxanthomonas sp., assembly GCA_035687185.1. GTDB lineage: Bacteria > Pseudomonadota > Gammaproteobacteria > Xanthomonadales > Xanthomonadaceae > Pseudoxanthomonas. Next base: position 901 of record DASRYN010000126.1, read on the forward strand.
TGCATCGGCGTGGACCCGTACTACCTCACGCACAAGGCGCAGCAGGTCGGCCACCATCCCGACGTGATCCTCGCCGGCCGCCGCACCAACGACGGCATGGGCGCCTACGTCGCCCACGAGGTGGTGCGGCTGATGGTGCGCAAGGGCATCAACCCGGTGCGCGCGCGGGTGCTGATCCTGGGCCTGGCGTTCAAGGAGAACTGCCCGGACCTGCGCAACACGCGGGTGCTGGACATCATCACCGCGCTGCACGGCTACAACGCGGAGGTGCACGTGCACGACCCGTGGGTGGACCCGGAGGAGGCGCGGCACGAGTACGGGCTGTCGCTGGAGGCGCCCGAGCCGGGCGGCTACGACGCCGTGGTGGTGGCCGTGGGCCACGACCAGTTCCGCAGCATGGGCGTGGCGGGCATCCGCGCCTACGGCAAGCCCGAATGCGTGGTCTACGACGTGAAGTACGTGCTGCCGCGCGATGCGGTGGACGGGCGCCTGTGAAGCGGGGGACGGCATGAAGGTGATGGTCACGGGCACGGCGGGCTTCATCGGTTCGCACGTGGCGATGCGGCTGCTGGAGCGCGGCGACAGCGTCGTGGGCATCGACAACCTCAACGACTACTACGACGTCGGGCTCAAGCGCGCACGCCTGGCCCGCTTCCAGGACCACCCGGGCTACACCCACGTGCACGCGGACCTGGCCGACCGCGCCGCCATGGAAGCGGCCTTCGCCGCCCACCGGCCCCGGCGCGTGGTCAACCTCGCCGCGCAGGCCGGCGTGCGTTACGCGGCCCGGAACCCGCACGTGTACGTGGACAGCAACGTCACCGGGTTCCTGCACGTGCTGGAAGGCTGCCGCCACTACGGCGTGGAACACCTGGTGTTCGCCTCCACCAGCTCGGTGTACGGCGCCAACACCGCCATGCCGTTCTCGGAGCACCGGTCCACCGAGCACCCGCTGACCCTGTACGCGGCCACCAAGAAGGCCAACGAGCAGATGGCGCACGCCTACGCGCACCTGTACGGGATCCCCTGCACCGGCCTGCGCTTCTTCACCGTCTACGGGCCCTGGGGCCGGCCGGACATGGCGCTGTTCCTGTTCACCCGCGCGATCCTGGCCGGCGAGCCCATCAAGGTGTTCAACCGCGGCCATCACCGCCGCAGCTTCACCTACGTGGACGACATCGTCGAAGGCGTGCTGCGCACGCTGGACCGGGTGCCCGGCAAGGACCCGGACTGGCGCGGCGACGCCCCCGACCCGGCGTGCAGCGGCGTGGCCCCGTACCGGCTGTACAACATCGGCAACGAGCGCCCCGTGGAGCTGCTGCGCTACATCCAGGTGCTGGAACGCTGCCTGGGCCGCGAGGCACGCATGGAACTGCTGCCGCTGCAGGCCGGCGACGTGCCCGACACCGAGGCCGACGTCTCGGACCTGGTGGCCAACGTCGGCTACGCGCCACGGGTGGACGTGGAGGAAGGCGTCGCCCGCTTCGTGGCGTGGTACCGCGGCTACTACGGACCGGACGCCACCGGGGATGCGCGCTAGCCGCCGCCCCGCCCCGGCGGCCCGGTCCATGGATCCCCCCGCGGCGGGTGCCCCGGATCGAGGATGCTGAAGAACATCGCCAGCTACTCCGGATGGCAGGCGGCCGGCCAGGCCTTTTCCGCCGCGTCGCTCGTGCTGCTGTCGCTGCTGCTGTCCACCGGCGCCTTCGCCACCTACGGCCTGGCGGTGACCACGGGCAGCATGCTCGCGGCGGTGACCACGCTGCGCCTCGAGCAGACCATCCTGGTCGCCGCCGAGGACGGGGAGGCGCACCGCCTGGCCTGGGCCACCGTGGCGCTGGCGCTGGCCATCACGCTGGCCCTCGCCGCGGTGGCAGTTCCCGTGCTCGGCGCGCTGGACGCCCCCGATTACGGGGTCGTCGCGCTGGCCGGGGTCGCCCTGGCGCTGTCCAACGGCCTGCTGGTGGTCACGCAGCAGTTGCTGATCCGCCAGGGCCGCTCGGCCGAGGCCGGGCGCATGGGCGCGACCCGCTCGGCCGCCGTGGCCTCGCTGGTGGTGTGCGCCGCCTGGCTGGGCGACCGGGCCGACCCGCGGCCGGCGCTGCTGGCGTCCCTGGCCGGGTCGATCCTGCTGGCCGGCTACTGTGTGCTGGGCATCCGCCGCCGGTCCGGCCGCTGGCCGGGGCTG
>DASRYN010000127.1:0-4419 GCA_035687185.1 Pseudoxanthomonas sp.
GTGGTGACCGAGCAGGGTCGCCACGCCCTGCTGGTGGACGGCAAGCCGTTCCTGGTGCTCGGCGCGCAGGTCAACAACTCCAGCAACTGGCCGGCCGCCCTGGAGCACGTCTGGCCGGCCATCGAGGTGCTCAAGCCCAACACGGTGATGGTGCCGGTAGCCTGGGAACAGGTCGAGCCGGAGGAAGGGCAATTCGACTTCTCCTTCGTCGATACCCTGCTGGCGCAGGCGCGCGAGCGCGACGTGCGGCTGATCCTGCTGTGGTTCGCCACCTGGAAGAACAACGGCCCCAACTACGCGCCGGCCTGGGTGAAGCTGGACAACGCGCGTTTCCCGCGGGTGGTCACCGCCGACGGCCGCACGCTCAACTCGCTCTCGCCGCACGGGCAGGCCACGCTGGAGGCCGACCGCAAGGCTTTCGTCCGGCTGATGCGCCACCTGCGCCAGGCCGATCCGCAGCGCACCGTCATCATGGTGCAGCCGCAGAACGAGCCGGGCACCTACGGCAGCGTCCGCGACTTCTCGCCGCTGGCGCAGCGCGAGTTCGAGCGTCCGGTGCCGGAAACGCTGCTGCGCAGGCTGGGCAGGCAGCCGGGCACCTGGCGCGAAGTGTTCGGCGCGGACGCGGACGAGTTCTTCCACGCCTGGCACATCGCCCGCTACATCGACCAGGTGGCCGAGGCCGGCAAGGCCGAGTACCCGCTGCCGATGTACATCAACGCCGCGCTGCGCGGGCCGTTCAACCCCGGCCAGCCGGGCCAGTACGCCAGCGGCGGGCCCACCGACAACGTGCTGGACGTGTACAAGGCCGCCGCGCCGCACATCGACCTGCTGGCGCCGGACATCTACATGCCCGAGTACATGCACTACACCACGGTGCTGGACCGCTACTCGCGCCCGGACAACCCGCTGTTCGTGGCCGAGACCGGCAACCGCGGGGAATACGCGCGCTATTTCTTCTCCGCGCTGGGGCACCAGGCCATCGGCTGGTCGCCGTTCGGCATCGACTACACGCGCTATTCCAACTGGCCGCTGGGCGCCAAGGCGATGAACCCGGAGACGCTGGAGCCGTTCGCGCTCAACTACCGGCTGGTGGCGCCGGCCGCGCGCGTCATCGCCCAGGCCAGCTTCGAGGGCCGCGTGCACGGCACCGCCGAACAGCCGGGCGAGCCGGTGCAGCGCTTCCCGCTGGACGGCCGCTGGAACGCGGTGGTGACCTACGGCGTGCCGCAGTTCTGGTTCCAGGGGCAGCCGCCGGGCAACCCCGAGCCGGTGGGCGCGGCGCTGATCGTGCAGCTGGGGCCGGACGAGTTCCTGGTCACCGGCATCCACGCGCGCGTGGAGATCGTGGCCGCCGACCCGGCCGTGGCCGCGCGCCAGATCTACGCATACGTGGACGAGGGCACCTACGACGCCGACGGCCGGTGGCGGTTCCACCGCCGCTGGAACGGCGACCAGACCGACTACGGGCTGAACTTCTCCAGCGCCACCCAGCTGCTGCGGGTGAAGCTGGCGACCTATTGACGAGGGCGCGCGAGCGCCGAGGAAGGAGTGGCGAAATGCGAAAGATGAAATCCCGGTGCCTGCTGGCGCTGGCCGCGGCGCTGCCGCTGGCCGCCGCCGCGCAGGAAGTGGAGCGGCTGGCCGACGGCGTCATCGTGCGTCCGGCCGACGCGGGTGCAGCCGACGTGCGCCTGCAACTGGTGGACGCGCGCATCGTGCGCGTCAGCGCCGACCCGGACGGCGATTTCCAGCGCAGCCCCAGCCTGATGCGCGCGCCCGCCGCCGGCGCGGCGCCGCGCTTCACGCTGGAGCAGGGCGCCGACGCCGTGCGCCTGGAGGCCGGTGGCATCGCCGCCGAGGTGGCGCTGGCCGACGGCAGCGTCCGCTTCTTCGACGCGCAGGGCCGGCCGCTGCTGGAGGAGACGCCCGGCGCCCGCACCTTCGAGGCGGTCCGCTTCGAAGGGCGGCCCTACTACAGCATCCGCCAGCGCTTCCGTTCGCCCGGCGACGAGGCCTTCTACGGCACCGGCCTGCACCAGCAGGGCTGGATGAACCTCAAGGGCCGCGACGTGGAGCTGCTCCAGCACAACATCGACAAGGCCATCCCGTACCTGCTGTCCAGCCGCAACTACGGCATCCTCTGGGACAACAACTCCATCACCCGCTACGGCGACCCGCGCGGGCTGCGCCCGCTGCAGGAAAGCCTGCAGGTGTACGACGCGCAGGGCCGGCCGGGCGCGCTCACCGCGCGCTACTCCATCGACGGCGCGGAGAAGGTGGTGCGTCGCGAGGCGGAGATCAACTACCAGTACATCAAGGACCTGAAGAACCTGCCCGGCGAGGGCTGGAACACGGCCCAGGGCGGCCGCACCCAGGTGGTGTGGGAAGGCGCCATCGAGGCGCGCACCGCCGGCCGCCACACGTTCTCGCTGTACAACAGCGAGTACGCCCGCGTTTTCGTGGACGGCAAGCCGGTGATCGACCGCTGGCGCCAGAACTGGAACCCCTGGCACCACGAGTTCGCGCTGGACCTGCAGCCCGGCACCCGGCACCGCCTGCGGGTGGAGTGGGACGCCATCGACCCGTCCTACATCGCGCTGCTGCACCGCGACCCGCTGCCGGCCGAGGAGGCGCGCGACCTGTCCATCTGGTCCGAGGCCGGGCAGATGATCGACTACTACGTCGTGGCCGGCAGCGACGCCGACGAGGTGATCGCGGGTTACCGCCGGCTCACCGGCAAGGCGGTGATCCTGCCCAAGTGGTCCTACGGTTTCTGGCAGAGCCGCGAGCGCTACAAGACCCAGGCCGAGCTGACCGGCGCGCTGGACGAGTACCGCCGGCGCGGCCTGCCGATCGACGCGATCGTGCTCGACTGGTCCTACTGGCCCGAGGATGCGTGGGGCTCGCACGACTTCGACCCCAAGGCCTTCCCCGACCCGGACGGCATGGTCAGGCACGTGCACGACCGCAACGCGCAGATCATGATCTCGGTGTGGCCCAAGTTCTATCCCACCACCGCGCACTACAAGGAGCTCGACGCCAGGGGCCACATGTACCGGCGCAACGTCGAGGTGGGCGAGCGCGACTGGATCGGCCAGGGCTATCTCAACTCGTTTTACGACCCGTACTCGAAGGAGGCGCAGGACATCTTCTGGCGCCAGGTCAACGAGAAGCTCAACAGCCGGGGCTTCGATGCCTGGTGGCTGGACGCCAGCGAGCCGGACCTGCACAGCAACATCGACATCGGCGAGCGCAAGGCGCGCACCACGCCCACCGCGCTGGGCCCGTCGGTGGAGTACTTCAACTCCTATCCGCTGGTGCACTCGGAGGGCGTGTACCGCGGCTCCCGCGAGGTGGACCCGGACAAGCGCGTGTTCATCCTGTCCCGCGCGTACTTCGCGGGCCAGCAGCGCGCCGCGGCCGCGTTCTGGAGCGGCGACATCGTCCCGCGCTGGGAAGACCTGCGCGAACAGATCTCCGGCCTGGTCAACGCCTCGATGGCCGGCGCGCCCAACGTGAGCTTCGACATCGGCGGCTTCTCGCCGGAGAAGCGCTACGAGAGCAAGGACCCGGCGCACCTGGCGGAGTGGCGCGAGCTGAACCTGCGCTGGTTCCAGTACGGCGCCTTCGTCCCGATCTTCCGCCTGCACGGCCAGTTCCCGTACCGCGAGATCTGGGAAATCGCCCCGGAAGGGACGCCGCACTACGACAGCTTCGTGCACTACCTCAAGCTGCGCTACACGCTGCTGCCGTACGTCTACACCCTCGCCGGCGACACCTGGCATCGCGACGGCACGCTGCTGCGCACGCTGGCGATGGACTTCCCCTCGGACCCGAAGGTGCGCGACATCGCCGACCAGTACATGTTCGGGCCGGCTTTCCTGGTCGCGCCGGTCACGCGCTTCCAGGCCACCCGGCGCCCGGTGTACCTGCCGGCGGGCACCACCTGGATCGACTTCGAGACCGGGCGGCGCCACGCCGGCGGCCAGACCATCGAGGCCGCCGCGCCGCTGCAGCGCATGCCGCTGTTCGTGCGCGCCGGGTCCATCGTGCCGCGTACCGTGGTGCAGCAGTACGTGGACGAGAAGCCGGACGCGCCGCTGACCATCGAGGTCTACACCGGCGCCGACGGCAGCTTCTCGCTGTACGAGGACGACGGCCGCAGCTACGGTTACGAACGCGGGCAGTCCAGCCGCATCCCCCTGGCGTGGAACGAGAAGACCGGCGAACTGGCCATCGGTGCGCGCGAGGGCGCGTACCCCGGCATGCCCAGGGAGCGCGAGATCCGCGTGCGCTGGATCGACGGCCCGCGCGCGGACGCCGGCACGCTGGAGCCGGCCGCCGACGCCACCGTCCGCTACACCGGCGCGGCCGTGACCGTGCGCCGCCCGCGCGGCTGACGGCAGGGCAGGGCAC
>DASRYN010000128.1:0-5323 GCA_035687185.1 Pseudoxanthomonas sp.
GGCCAGGCGGCCGACCTCGGCCTCGTCGTGCGCGGCGCGGGCGGCCTCGGCGGTGAAGCCGCGCAGCGCCTCGGCCGCGCTCAGGCGCTGGCCCGGCAGCCAGCCGCCGGGCGGCTGGCCCGCGCGGTCCTGGCGGGTCACCGCGGCGTACAGGCCCAGGCGTGGGTCCACCTGCTCCACCGGGAAGTCCGAGCCCAGCGCCAGCGGCACGCCCAGATCGAGGAAGCGGCGCCAGGGGTAGGCGCCGGCCAGGCGCTCCGGGCCCAGGCGGTCTTCGGCCCAGGGCATGTCCGAGGTGGCGTGGGTGGGCTGCATCGACGCCACCAGGCGCAGGCGCGCGAAGCGCGGCAGGTCCTCCGGCGCGACCACCTGCGCGTGCTCCACGCGCCAGCGGTGGTCGGCGCGCGCGCCCTGCCCCGCCAGCGCGTGCGCGTAGGTGTCCAGCACGATGCGGTTGCCGCGGTCGCCGATGGCATGGCTGGCCACCTGCACGCCGCAGTCGCGCGCCTTGATCACGGCCGCGGCGTAGGCCTGCGGGTCGCTGACCAGCAGGCCGCGGTTGCCCGGCTCGTCGCTGTAGTCGGCCAGCAGCGCCGCGCCGCGGCTGCCGAGCGCGCCGTCGATGAACAGCTTCACGCCCTTCATCTGCAGGCGGCCGCCCGGGTGGCGGTACAGGCCGTGCTCGCACAGGTCGGCCAGCGCCTCGCGGTCGCCGTCGGCGTAGGCGGAGATGCGCAGCGGCAGGCGGCCGGCGTCGGCGAAGCGGCGCATCAGCGCCAGGTCCTCGCGCGAAACGCCCATGTCGTGCACGCCGGTCAGGCCGTTGGCCACCGCGACCTGCAGCGCGCGTTCCAGCGCCTGCTCGCGGTACGCCGCGTCCGGCGGGGGAATGGCGCGTTCGACCAGGCGCATGGCCGCGTCGACGAACACCCCGGTGGCGCGGCCGCCCTCGCGCACGATCTGGCCGCCCTGCGGCTGCCAGTCGCCGTCCAGCGGGCGGGCGCCCTCCAGCGCCTGCGCCGCGCGCATGGCGGCGGTGTTGGCCCAGGCGGCGTGGCCGTCGATGCGCTCCAGCCACACCGGGCGGTCGGGGAAGGCCGCGTCGAGATCGGCGGCGGTGGGGAAGGCCTGCTCCGGCCAGCGGTTCTGGTCCCAGCCCCTGCCCTCGATCCAGGCGCCGGCCGGCGCGGTGGCGGCGAACGCGCGCAGGCGTTCGATCACTTCGGCCTTGCTGGTCGCGCCGCTGAGGTCGGCGCGCATCAGCGCGTAGCCCAGCCCCATCAGGTGGGCGTGCGCGTCGATCAGCCCGGGGACGACGGTGGCCTTGCCGGCATCGATGCGGCGGGCCTGCGGATAGCGGCGGCGCAGCTCGGCGGCGGTGCCGACGGCGAGGATGCGGCCCTCGCCGTCCCACGCCATTGCGGTGGCCTGCGGGTGCGACGGATCCTGGGTGTGGATGCGCGCGGCGGTGAGCACGGCAACCGCATCGGCGGCGGGCGCGGCGTCGGCCTGGGCCGGTGCGGCGGAGGGAAAGGCGCAGGCCGCGAAGGCCAAGACCAGGACGAGGGCGCGCAGGCGCATCGGCGGCTCCTTCGGAAAACGGAAACCGGGGACTATGCCGGCGGCGCGGTGCGGGGGCAACGCCGCAGTGCCGCGGGCGCCCGCACGGGCACCCGCGGCGGATGCCGGGTCAGCCGGCCAGCTCGGCTTCCATGTCGATCGGCACGGCCGACAGCGCCTTGGACACCGGGCAGTTCTGCTTGGCGTCGTCGGCCACGGCGCGGAACCTGGCCGGGTCGATGCCGGGCACCGAGGCCTTCACCTTCAGGCGGATGTGCGAAAGCGTGGGGCCGCCTTCGAGCGAGAGGTCCACCTCGGCGCGGGTGTCGATCGAGTCGGGCGGGAAGCCGGCCTCGGTGAGCTTGGCCGACAGCGCCATGGTGAAGCAGCCGGCGTGCGCGGCGGCGATCAGTTCCTCGGGATTGGTGCCCTTCTGCTCCCCGAAGCGGCTGTTGAAGCCGTAGCGGGTGTCGGCGAGCAGGCCGCTCTGCGGAGTGTTGAGCGAGCCCTGGCCGCTCTTGAGGTCGCCTTCCCAGTGCGCGGTGGCGTGACGCGAGATGCCCATGGTCGAGTCCTTCGTCGGGTGGATGGAGGGGGACGCCAGCGTAGCGGCCGCCGCGTTAGGGTGTCGTTGCCGGGGCCGGGCGGTTGTGCGCCGCAACGCCACGGTCGCGGCCGACGCGCTAAGGTGTCCGTCCGCCATGACCGCCCGCCGGGTACGCACCCACGGGGGTCCCCCGGCCCGGACAGCCATGACGGCCCTTCAGACCCAACCCGGGAGGAACGGCCTCATGTCCTACGCGACCTGCGACATCCGCAACGTGGCCCTGGCAGGCCACCCCGGCGCCGGCAAAACCACGCTGCTCGAAGCCCTGCTGCATGCCGGCGGCGCCCTGACCACGGCAGGCAGCGTCGAACGCGGCACCACCGTGTCCGACTTCGATCCCATGGAGAAGGCGCGCGGCCACTCCATGGACATCGCCATCGCCAGCATCGACCACGCGCCCGACGGCGGCCGCGCCTTCCACCTCAACTTCATCGACACCCCCGGCTATCCCGAGTTCCGCGGGCCGGCGCTCTCGGCGCTGGCGGCGGTGGAGACGGCGGTCATCGTGGTGGACGCCGACAGCGGCGTGGAGCACGGCACGGTGCGCCTGATGGAGCGGGCGAAGGAGCGCGGCCTGTGCCGCGCCATCGTGGTCAACAAGATCGACCACGAGCACGCCGACCCGGCGCGGGTGATGCAGCAGCTGCGCGAGGCCTTCGGCCCGGAGGTGCTGCCGCTGAACCTGCCGGCCGACGGCGGCCGTCGCGTCGTGGACTGCTTCGCCGGCGCCGACGGCGAATCCGACCTGGGGCCGGTGGCCGATTGGCACCGCCGCATCCTCGACCAGGTGGTGGAGGTGAGCGAGGCGGCGATGGAGCACTACCTGGACGGCGGCGAGGCCGGGCTCCCGCCGCAGGAACTGCACGACGCTTTCGAGCAGGCGCTGCGCGAGGGTCACCTGGTGCCGGTGTGCTTCGTCTCCGCACGCAGCGGCGTGGGCGTGCCCGAGCTGCTGCGCATCGCCGAGCGGCTGTTCCCGGACCCGACCGAGGCCAACCCGCCGCCCCTGCTGCGGCGCAACGGCCACGGCGACGAGCCGCTGGCGGTGCGCGCCGAGGCCGATGGCCACGTCATCGCCGACGTGTTCAAGATCGTCAACGACCCCTTCGTCGGCAAGCTGGGCGTGTTCCGCGTGTACCAGGGCACGGTGCGGCGCGACAGCCAGCTGTTCGTGGACGACGGCCGCAAGCCGGTGCGCGTGGGCCACCTGTTCCGCCTGCACGGGCGCGAACACAGCGAGATCGACGCGGCCATCCCGGGCGACATCGCCGCGCTGGCCAAGGTCGAGGAACTGCACTTCGACGCGGTGCTGCACGACTGCCACGACGAGGACCACGTGCACCTGGCGCCGCTGCGCTTCCCCAAGGCCATGTTCGGCCTGGCGGTGGAGGCGGCCAGCCGCGGCCAGGAGCAGAAGCTGGCGCAGGCGCTGCACAAGCTGGCCGAGGAGGACCCGGCCTTCCTGGTCGAGCACAACGCCGAGCTCAACGAGACGGTGATCCGCGGTCTTTCGGAGCTGCACCTGCGGGTGATGCTGGAGCGGCTGAAGCAGCGCTTCGGCGTCGAGGTGGCCACGCGCCCGCCGCGCATCGCCTACCGCGAGACCATCTCCGCGGCGGCCGAAGGCCACCACCGGCACAAGAAGCAGACCGGCGGCGCGGGCCAGTTCGGCGAGGTGTTCCTGCGCGTGGAGCCGCTGCCGCGCGGCGCGGGCTTCGAGTTCGTGGACGAGGTCAAGGGCGGCACCATCCCCGGCCAGTTCATGCCGGCGGTGGAGAAAGGCGTGCGCCAGGCGATGCAGTCCGGCGCGGTCTCCGGCCACCCGCTGCAGGACGTGCGCGTGGTGGTGCACGACGGCAAGCACCATCCGGTGGACAGCAAGGAGGTGGCCTTCGTCACCGCGGGGCGCAAGGCGTTCCTGGACGCGGTGGCCAGGGCGAGGCCGCAGGTGCTGGAGCCGATCGTGGAGCTGGAGGTCGGCGCGCCGGAGGCGCAGCTGGGCGATGTCACCGGCAGCCTGGCGGCGCGGCGCGCGCGCATCACCGGCACCGACGGCGCGCGCGGCGAGGTGGTGGTGCGCGCGCAGGTGCCGATGTCCGAGCTGGAGGGCTTCGCCGCCGAGCTGAAGTCGCTGACCGCCGGCAAGGGCCGCTACGCGCTGGAGTTCAGCCACTACGAGCCGGTGCCGCCGCAGGTGCAGCAGAAGCTGGCCGCGGCCTGGAAGCCCAGGCCGGAGGAAGACTGACGCCGCCGCTCAGGCGGCGATGGGCGGGAAGCGCAGGCGCACGGTGGTGCCCGCGCCGGGCGCGCTCTCCAGCGCCAGGTGGCCGCCGGCGGCGGCCATCAGGTCGGCCGCCACGGACAGGCCCAGCCCGCTGCCCTGCCCCGCCGGGCGCGTGGTGAAGAACGACTCGAGCGCGCGCGCCAGCACCTCCGGCGGCATGCCGTGGCCGGTGTCGGCCAGCGCGAGCAGCACGCCGCCGTCGGCTTCGCGCGACAGGCGCAGTTCGAAGCGGCCACCCTCGGGCATGGCCTGGGCGGCGTTGGCCGCCACGTTCAGCACGATCAGCTCCAGCTGGCTGCTGTCGAAGCGCACCGGGATGCCCGGGGGCGCGTCGATGTCCAGCCGCACCTGCGGGCCGAACAGCTGCCGCAGCATCGGCGCGGCGGCGGCCAGCGCCTCGCCCGCATCGAACACCCGCATGTCCGACGTCTCCATGCGGCTGAACCCCAGCAGCTTGCGGCTGACCGCGTCGGCGCGCCGCGCCGCGGCCTCCACGCTCTCGAACGCCTCCGCCACCGCCGCGTCGCCGGCGATGCGCCGGCCGCGCCGCGCGTGGCCCAGCACCAGCGCCAGCAGGTGGTTGAAGTCGTGGGCCAGGCCGGTGGCCAGGCGGCCGGCGGCCTCGACCTTCTGCGCGTGCACCAGCTGCTCCTGCACCTGCTCGCGCCGGCGCATCTCCTCCTCCAGCTGCCGGTTGCTGGCCGCCAGGGCGTCGCCGCGCACCGTGGCCAGGCGCAGGCTCTCGCGCAGGGCGGTGACGCTGCGGTCGATGACCACCGCCACGAACAGGAAGATCAGCGCCTGCACCACGCCGCCCACCGCCATGTCGCCGGCGGTGAACCGCGGGTTGCCGCGGTCGATGTCCACCGCCG
>DASRYN010000129.1:0-14804 GCA_035687185.1 Pseudoxanthomonas sp.
GCTGGTGGAGAGCTTCAACCGGGCGCTCGACCGGGTGGCTGCCGCCTATGAGCACCTGGAGGCCTTCAGCGCGGACGTCGCGCACGAGCTGCGCACGCCGCTGGCCGCGTTGATCAATGCGACCGAGGTGACGCTGAAGCGCCCCCGGCCGGCCGCCGAGCTGGCCGATCTGCTGGGGGCGCAGCTGGAGCAGCTGCGCGAGCTGGCAGGCATGGTCAACGACATGCTGTTTCTGGCCAAAGCCGACCGCGGCCTTGAGGAGATCGAACGGCACCCGGTCGACCTGCGCGAGCAGGCCCTGGCGGTGGCGGATTTCTTCGAGGCCGCGCTGGAGGAGCGCCGGCTGTCCTTGAAGGTCGAGGGCCAAGGTCGGGTGAGCGGCAGCGCGGCGCTGCTGCGGCGCGCTCTGGTCAACCTGGTCGGCAACGCGATCCGCTACACGGAGCCCGGACAGCAGGTCTTCATTGCGATCGAAGCGGCGCCCGGCCGGGTCAAGGTGGCGGTGCGCAACCCCGGGCCTGCGATCGATCCGCAGGCGCTGCCCCGGCTGTTCGAGCGCTTCTACCGTGCCGAAACATCCAGGCAGCGAAGCGGCGACCACCACGGCCTGGGCCTGGCGATCGTGCGCGCCGTGGCGCAGCTGCACGGCGGGAACACCTTCGCCCACAGCGCCGGGGGGGTCACCGAAGTCGGCTTTGAGCTGCCGGCGTGACGGGTGCGCGGCTTGCCCGCCGAGGAGCATCGCGCCGTGCCGGCGCTCCCACCTGAAAGGAAATCCATGAAGCACCTGTCTTTGCGCCTTGTCGCGCCGCTGGTCAGCCTCGCGCTCCTCGGACCCGCCGCGGCCTGGGCGCAGTCGTCCCACGGCGCGGGCCACGCCGCTTCCGCCGCCGGTGCCTCGCACGACTCCCAGCAGATGCACCAGGCGATGATGTCCGGCATGGAGTCGATGCGGCAGATGAAGCCGAGCGGCGACACCGACAAGGACTTCGCGATGATGATGAAGATGCACCACCAGCAGGCGGTGGAGATGGCCCAGGCCGAGGTCCAGCACGGCAAGTCGCCGGAGCTGAAGGCGATGGCTCAGAAGATGATCAAGGAACAGCGCAAGGAAATCGAGAAGCTCGACCGCTGGCTGAAGCAGCACCCGTGACATTTCCGGGCGCCGGGACCGGCTTGCGTTGATGCAGCGCAAGCAGCAGGTCCCCCGCGACGATAGACTTCTCCCCATGAAACTGCACTCAGGCACCCGCCGCTGGCTTGCGAGCTTGCTCGCGGCGGTGTTCCTGTGCCTGCAGTTCGTCACCTCGGCCTACGCCTGCCCGACGGGCGGTGACACCGGCTCCGCGGCAATGGCCGCCATGCCGGACTGCGCCGGCATGACCGAACCGCTCGACCCGGATCAACCGCAGCTGTGCAAGGCGCACTGCGACCAGGACAAGCAGTCGGTCAACACGCTGCCGGCGCCGATCCCGGACGCCGCGGCGGTGCTCGCCATCGACTGGCTGCTCAGCCGCGCCGCCATGGCCCTGGCCGTGGCCGACGACTCGCCGCTTCCTGCGGTGCGAACGGCGCACAGCGCGCCGCCGGCCGGCACGCCGCCGGCCTACTTGGCCTTCCTCGTCCTTCGCAATTGACCTGCTGACCGCTCGTGTGGCTGCCTTTGGCGGCCGCTCGTGGTGTTGGTCGTTTCCCAGGTCTTTTGTGGAGAGGCTTCATGGCCATCAAACTTGCGGGCGCTTGGCGCGGCCCGCTGCTGCGCAAGCCCCACCGGTGCTCGCGATACGTCGCCCTCGCGGCGACCGCTTTCATGTCCATCGCGCTGCAGGCCCAGGCAGTCACACTGGAGCAGGCGCTCCTAATCGCCGAGCAGCAGGCACCGGCACTCGCGGCCCGGCGCGCCGGCGCCGACGCCGCCCAGCAGCAGCGCACCGCCGCCGGCCGGCTCCCCGACCCGAAGCTCAGCGTCGGCGTCGAGAACTTGCCGGTCAGCGGTCCGGACCGGTTCAGCTGGAACCGCGAATCGATGACGATGCGCCGGGTCGGCGTGATGCAGGACGTGCCCAACCGCGCCAAACGGGCGGCGCAGCAGGCATCCGCGCAGGCTGCGGCCGAGCGCGAACAAGCGCTGCTTCGGGCCGAGCAGCTGGCCGTGCGCCGTCAAACCGCCACCGCCTGGCTCGCGCACCATTACGCACAGCGCCGGCTGGAAGTGTTCGACGAGTTGCTGCGCGAGAACCGCGTGCTGCAGGACACGCTGGCCGCCCGCGTCACTGCCGGCTCCGCCATGCCGGCCGACGCGGTGATGGCCCGGCAGGAGGCGCTGGAACTGGCCGAGCGGCAGGACGAGCTGCAAGCCGCCGTCGCCCAAGCCGCCGCAGGCCTGCGGCGCTGGATCGGCGATGCCTTTGACGGCACGACCACGGGCTCGTGGGAAATCCCGCTCGACCTCAGCCGAGTGCTGTCGAACTTGGACCGCCACGCCGAACTCGCTGCCTACCGGCCCATGCTGGCGATGGCGCAAGCCGACCTCGAGGAGGCGCAGGCGGGCCGACGCGGCGATTGGGGCTGGGAGGTCGCCTATGCCAACCGGGCCCGCGGCTACGGCGACATGGTGTCGTTCCAGATGAGCTTCGAGCTGCCGGTGTCGCCCACCACCCGGCAGGACCCGCAGATCGCCGCACGTCGCAAGGCGCTGGACCAGGTCCAGGCAGAGCGTGAGGACGCATTGCGACGCCTGCGCTCAGAGGTCGAGGCACAAGCGGCGGAGCTGCATCGGCTGGAGCGCGCGCTCCAGCGTCAAAACGCGGCCGCACTGCCGCTCGCCGCGGACCGCGTTCGCCTTGCGACGGCCAGCTACCAAGGCGGCCGTGCCGACCTCGGGGCCGTCCTGGCCGCCCGCAAGGAGGCGGCCCAGGCCCGCCTGCGGGCCATCGACCTTGAAGCCCAACTGATGGTGCAGCGCGCCCAGCTGGCCTACCTGATTCTGGAGTGACCGCCATGACGGCTCAGCAACGCAACAAGCTCCTGGCGGCCGTGCTGCTGCTGGCCACCGGGGGTGCCATCGGCTTTGCGGTGGCGACCTGGCGTGGCCAGCCCGCCGACCAGGCCGCCGCACCCACGGCCGCCTCCGCACCCGAGGGCCGAAAGGTTCTCTATTGGTACGACCCGATGGTGCCGCAGCACAAGTTCGACAAGCCCGGCAAGTCGCCGTTCATGGACATGCAGCTGGTGCCGAAGTACGCCGACGAATCACCTGCCGGCGGCGTCGCTGTGGATCCTCGGCTGGCCCAGACGCTCGGATGGCGGACCGCGGCCGTCGAGAAGCAGTCCACCGGCGCCACGATCGATGTGCCGGCCACCGTGCAGCTCAACGAACGCGACGTGGCGATCGTCCAGGCCAGAACCAGTGGTTTCGTGCACCAGGTGCCTCGCCGGGCGGTGGGCGACGTGGTGCCCGCCGGTGCCGAAATCGCGGAGATCCTCGTGCCTGAATGGGCGGCCGCCCAGCAGGAGTACCTGGCGGTCAAGGCCACGGCCGACGCGTCACTGGCCGGCGCCGCACGCCAGCGGCTGGTGCTGCTGGGCATGCCGCCGGCCCTCATCGAGCAGGTCGAACGCAGTGGCCGCGTGCAGCCGATCTTGCGCATCACCACGCCGATCGGCGGCCTGCTGCAGGAGCTGATGGTGCGACCGGGCATGACGGTGCCGGCCGGGATGACGCTGGCGCGCATCAACGGGCTGTCTTCGGTGTGGCTGGAAGCGTCGCTGCCCGAGGGCCAGGCGTGGGCGGCGCGGCCCGGCCAGCCGGTCGAGGTGCGGCTGTCGGCCTTCCCCGGCGAAACCGCGCTGACCGGCAAGGTCGCCGCGGTGCTGCCCGAAGCCAATGCCGAGACCCGGACGCTGCGGGTGCGCATCGAGCTGCCGAATCCTTCCGGCCGCCTGCGCGCCGGCATGTTCGCGCAAGTCCGGTTCAACGGCGAACGCAAGGAAGCGCTGGTCGTGCCCGGCGAAGCGGTGATCCGGACCGGGCAGCGTGCGCTGGTCTACGTGGTCGAGCCGCAGGGGCGTTTCCGGCCGGTGGAGGTACGCGTAGGCCGCGAACTCGGCGACAAGCTGGAGATCCTGTCGGGTCTGCAAGCCGGGCAGCAGGTGGTGGCGTCCGGCCAGTTCCTGATCGACTCCGAAGCCAGCATGCAGGGCCTGCTGCAGCGCCAGGCAGCGCCGGCTGCCGCCGCGTCTGCTGCCGGGGCGGCCAGCACCGACGCCGCGTCGGCGCCGCTGCACGAAGGCAGCGGCCGCATCACTTCGCTGGCGGGCGACGAGATCACGCTGGACCACGGACCCGTGCCGTCGCTGCAATGGGGCGCAATGGAGATGGGTTTCAAGCTGCAGCAGCCGGGGATCGCCCGGGGCTTCAAGGTCGGCGACCGCGTGCGCTTCCGCTTCGCGCAGACCGATGACGGCTTCGAGGTGCGCAGCCTGCAACGCGAGGGAGGCACGCAATGATCGGCGCCATCATCCGCTGGTCGGTCGGCAACCGCTTCCTGGTGCTGCTGGCCACCGTGTTCCTGGCCGTCGCGGGGGTCTTCTCGCTGCGCGCCACGCCGATCGACGCGCTGCCCGACCTGTCGGACGTGCAGGTGATCATCCGCACCAGCTACCCCGGTCAGGCACCGCAGATCGTCGAGAACCAGGTAACTTACCCGCTGGCAACGACCATGCTGTCGGTGCCCGGCGCCAAGGCGGTCCGGGCGTTTTCGTTCTTCGGCGACTCCTTCGTCTACGTGCTGTTCGAGGACGCCACCGACCTGTACTGGGCGCGCTCGCGGGTGCTGGAGTACCTGAGCCAGGTCCAGGGGCGCCTGCCGGCCAGCGCCAAGCCGTCGCTGGGCCCGGATGCCACCGGGGTCGGCTGGGTCTTCCAGTACGCGCTGGTCGACCGGAGCGGCCGCCACGACCTGGCACAGCTGCGCGCACTGCAGGACTGGTTCCTGAAGTTCGAGCTGAAGTCGCTGGCCAACGTGGCGGAGGTGGCGACCGTCGGCGGCATGGTCAAGCAGTACCAGGTGGTGCTCGATCCGGCGCGCCTGGTCGCCTACGGCGTGACACACGCCCAGGTGCGCGAGGCGTTGATGAACGCCAACCAGGAGACCGGCGGCTCGGTGCTCGAACTGGCCGAGGCCGAATACATGGTGCGTGCCAGTGGCTTCCTGAAGTCGCTGGAGGACTTCAGGAACGTGCCGCTGGCGGTTCGCGCCGGCGTGCCGGTGATGTTGCGCGACGTCGCCACGGTGCAGCTGGGCCCGGAGATGCGGCGAGGCATTGGCGAACTTGATGGCCAGGGTGAGGCCGTGGGCGGTGTCGTGATCCTGCGCAGCGGCAAGAACGCGCAGGCCACGATCGCCGCGGTGCGCGACAAGCTCACGCAGCTGCAGGCCAGCCTGCCCAAGGGCGTGGAGATCGTGACGACCTACGACCGCAGCGACCTGATCCAGCGGGCAATCGACAACCTCTCGGTCAAGCTGCTGGAGGAGTTCATCGTCGTCGCGCTGGTCTGCGCGGTGTTCCTTTGGCACCTGCGCTCGGCACTGGTGGCCATCATCTCCCTGCCGCTCGGCGTCCTGGCCGCCTTCATCGTGATGCAGCAGCAGGGCCTGAACGCCAACATCATGTCGCTGGGCGGGATCGCGATCGCGATCGGCGCGATGGTCGATGCGGCGGTCGTGATGATCGAAAACGCCCACAAGAAGCTGGAGGCGTGGCAGCACGCAAATCCCGGCCAGGCACTGGTGGGTGAGGCGCGCTGGAAGGTGATCACCGACGCAGCGGTCGAGGTCGGCCCGGCGCTGTTTTTCTCGCTGCTGATCATCACGCTGTCGTTCGTTCCGGTGTTCACCCTGCAGGCGCAGGAGGGCCGCTTGTTCGGCCCGCTGGCTTTCACGAAGACCTATGCGATGGCGGCCGCCGCCGGCTTGTCCGTGACGCTGATCCCGGTGTTGATGGGTTACTGGATCCGCGGGCGCATCCCCGAGGAGCAGCGCAACCCGATCACGCGCGGCCTGATTGCGATCTACCGTCCGGCGCTGGACTGGGTGTTGCGCCGTCCGAAGCTGACGCTGGTGATCGCAGTGGCGGTGTTCGCCACCACCGCCTGGCCTTTGATGCGCCTGGGTGGCGAGTTCCTGCCGCCGCTGGACGAGGGCGACCTGCTGTATATGCCCTCGGCGCTGCCGGGCCTGTCAGCCCAGAAGGCGGCCGAGCTGCTGCAGGTCACCGACCGCATGATCAAGACGGTGCCGGAGGTCGAGCGGGTGTTTGGCAAGGCGGGCCGCGCCGAGACGGCCACCGACCCGGCACCGCTGGAGATGTTCGAAACCACCGTCAAGCTCAAGCCCCGGGAGCAATGGCGCCCTGGCATGACGCCGGAGAAACTGGTCGAGGAGCTGGACCGGGCGGTCAAGGTGCCCGGGCTGGCGAACATCTGGATCCCGCCGATCCGCAACCGCATCGACATGCTGGCCACGGGCATCAAGAGCCCGATAGGCGTCAAGATCGCTGGCACGGACCTCGCAGCGATCGATCGGGCCGCAGCGCAGGTGGAGACGATCGCGAAGACGGTGCTCGGCGTGAGTTCGGCACTGGCCGAACGGTTGACCGGCGGGCGCTATGTGGACGTGCAGATCGATCGCGCGGCCGCCGCTCGATACGGCCTGAACATCAGCGACGTGCAGGCGGTGGTGGCCGGTGCGATCGGCGGCGAGAACATCGGCGAAACCGTCGAGGGCTTGGCGCGCTTCCCGATCAATTTGCGCTACCCCCGCGAGCTGCGCGACACGCCTGACAAGCTGCGCAATCTGCCGGTCCTGACGCCCATGGGGCAGCAGGTGACGCTCGGCACGGTGGCCCGCATCGAGCTGGTGGACGGCCCCCCGATGCTCAAAAGTGAAAACGCGCGTCCGTCCGGGTGGGTCTACATCGATGTACGGGGGCGCGACCTCGCCTCGGTCGTGGACGACCTGCGTCGCGCGGTGGCCCAGCAGGTGAAGTTTGAGCCGGGGATGAGCGTGACCTACTCGGGGCAGTTCGAGTACCTCGAACGGGCGAACGCCCGGCTCAAGGTGGTGGTGCCGGCCACTCTGATGATCATCTTCGTTCTGCTGTACCTGACGTTCCGGCGCTTCGACGAGGCGGCACTGATCATGGCCACGCTGCCATTCGCACTGACCGGCGGCATCTGGTTCCTCTACCTGATGGGCTACCACCTGTCGGTGGCGACGGGGGTCGGCTTCATCGCGCTGGCCGGCGTCGCGGCCGAGTTCGGCGTGGTCATGCTGCTGTACCTGAAGCATGCGCTCGAAGATCGCATCCGAGCCGGCCTGCCGGTGACACGGGAGGTGGTGGCAGACGCCATCCGTGAGGGAGCCGTCCTGCGGGTGCGCCCCAAGGCGATGACGGTGGCGGTCATCCTGGCCGGCCTGTTGCCGATCGTCTGGGGCAGCGGCACGGGCTCGGAGGTGATGAGCCGCATCGCGGCGCCGATGCTCGGGGGCATGGTCAGTGCGCCGCTGCTGTCGCTGTTTGTCGTGCCGGCCGTCTACCTGCTGCTGCGCGCCCGCAAGCGGGCGCAGCACGAGGAGCCACATTCGCTACCGGCCCCGGCACTATGACGATAAACGCCTTCTCATTTCGCTCACTTCAACGTGAAACGAACGGAGACGGGGGCTTGCCCGGCCAGCGTGACGCTCACCAGCGCCTTGGTGCCAGGCCCGCTCGCAAAACCTCCCTTCGCCTCCAGCCGGTCCCCCGCAGGCACCAAGTTGGCTTCGGTCTTGCCTGCCTTGGTCAGCAGCGTCAGCTTTGCGGTGGCGCCTTTGAGATCCGCCGGCTTGCCATGGTCCGCGATGTACAGCGCCGCCACGTCCGGCTTGACCACCAGCTCGTAGTTGACGTCCTTTTCCACGCGAACCACGCCGCCGTGACGGGCCTTGTCGTCGTGGCCGGCATGGGCGCCGGTGCCTGAGTGGTTGTGGCCCTTGTGGTCGTCTGCTGCCGAGACGGGCAGCGTGAGTACGGTGCTGGCCGCGAGCGCGTAAAGAATGGCGTGGATCTTCATGATTCTCTCCTTCAGGTGGGTGACAAGCCGGTGCGCGGTTCATCAGGCGCCGGCGATGTGGGTGCGGATACCAGGGCGTTCTCTTCGTCCTCGTCCCTACGGTGCGCGATGCGGTACAGCACCGGCAGCACGAGCAGCGTCAACGCCGTCGACGACAAGATGCCGCCAATCACGACGGTGGCCAGCGGCCGCTGCACCTCGGCGCCAGTGCCGGTGGCGATGGCCATTGGCACGAAGCCGAGCGAGGCGACGAGCGCGGTCATCAACACCGGGCGCAAACGCGTCAGTGCGCCCTCGCGGATCGCCTGGTCCAGCGGCAGTCCCTGCTCGCGCAGGCCGCGGATGAACGACAGCATCACCAGGCCGTTGAGCACGGCCACACCGGACAAGGCGATGAAGCCCACGGCGGCCGAGATCGACAGTGGAATGCCGCGCATCCAAAGGGCCAGCACGCCGCCGGTCAGTGCGAAGGGAATGCCGGTGAACACCAGCAAGCCATCCTTCAGGTTCCCGAACATCGCGAACAGCAGCGTAAACACCAACAGCAGCGACACCGGCACCACCACGCGCAGGCGCGCGCTGGCCGACTGCAGGTTCTCGAACTGCCCGCCCCAGGTGGTCCAGTAGCCCGGCGGCACCTTGACCTGCTGCTGCAGCGCCTGCTGGGCCTCGGCGACGAAGGAGCCGATGTCGCGCCCGCGCACATTCGCGCTGACGACGACGCGGCGCTTGCCGTCCTCGCGGCTCACCTGGTTGGGCCCGGGTGCCAGCTGCAACTCGGCCACCTCGCCGAGCGGGATGAAGCGCGTCCGCCCGCCGTCCGCCTTGGGCAGCGCGATCGGCAGGCGCTTGATCGCTTCAAGGTCGGCGCGCAGCTCCTCCGGCAACCGCACCAGGATGTCGAAGCGGCGGTCGCCCTCGAACAGCGTGCCGGCCTCCCGCCCGCCGGTGGCTGCGGCGACCGTGTCCTGGACGTCGCCGATGTTCAAGCCATAGCGGGCGGCCTTCTCGCGGTCGATGGCTACGGTCAGCATAGGCAGTCCGGTGGTCTGCTCCACGTTGACCTCCGCAGCACCGTCGATCCCGCGCAGCACCCCCGCGATCTGCTCCGCGGTGGTGTTGAGCTGGTCCATGTCGTCGCCGAACACCTTGACCGCCACGTCGGCGCGCACGCCCGAGATCAGCTCGTTGAAGCGCAGCTGGATGGGTTGCGAGAACTCGTAGTTCTGCCCGGGCAGCTTGGCCACTTCGGCCTGAACGGCAGCCACCAGTTCGTCTCGCGTTTTGCGTGGCTTAGGCCACTGCTCGTGCGGCTTGAGCATCACGTAAGCGTCCGAGATGTTCGGCGGCATGGGATCCGCCGCAATCTCTGCCGTGCCGGTGCGCGAGAACACCCGCTCGATCTCCGGGAACTTGGCTTTCAGCGTGCGCTCCAGCTGCTGCTGCATCGCCACCGACTGCGTGAGGCTGGTTCCTGGCATGCGCAGTGCCTGGATCGCGAAGTCGCCTTCGTTGAGGCTTGGGACGAACTCGCTGCCCAGCCGCGTGGCGAGCAGGCCGGACAGCACAACGGCGACCACCGCGGCCGTCACGACCACCGGCCGTGCTGTCATCGCCCGGTCCAGCAGCGGCGCGTACCCGCGCTTGGCCGCGGCCATCAGCGCGTTCTCCTTTTCGGCGACGCGCTTGCCGATGAACAACGCCACCGCGGCCGGCACGAACGTCACCGACAGGATCATCGCGGCCAGCAACGCGGTCACCACGGTGAAGGCCATCGGGTGGAACATCCGGCCCTCGATGCCCGTGAGCGCGAAGATCGGGATGTAGACGATCATGATGATCAGCTGCCCGTACAGCAGCGGCCGGCGCGCCTCCTGCGATGCGGCGAACACTTCGTGCAGACGTTCTTTCAGCGTCAGCGGCCGCCCATGGTGGGCCTGCGCATGGGCCAGCCGCCGCACGCAGTTCTCGACGATCACGACGGCGCCGTCCACGATGATCCCGAAGTCCAGCGCGCCCAGGCTCATCAGGTTGGCGCTGACCTTCTGGCCCACCATCCCGGTGAAGGTGAACAGCATCGACAGCGGGATGACCAGCGCGGTGATGACGGCCGCCCGGATGTTGCCGAGGAACACGAACAGCACCGCGATCACGAGCACCGCCCCTTCGAGCAGGTTCTTCTTGACCGTGGCGATCGCCTTGTCCACCAGCGTCGTCCGGTCGTAGACCGTGATCGCCTCGATGCCGGCCGGCAGCGTGCGGTTGATCTCGACCATTTTCTTGGCCACCGCCTGCGACACCGTCCGGCTGTTCTCGCCGATCAGCATGAACACGGTGCCCAGCACCACTTCCTGGCCGTTGACGGTGGCCGCACCCGAGCGCAGCTCGCGGCCGATTTCCACGTCGGCCACATCGCGGATGCGGATCGGCGTGCTGCCGGCGCTGCCGAGGATGACGTTGCGGATGTCGTCCATCGACCGGACCTGGCCGGGCGCGCGGATCAGGTACTGCTCGCCGCGCCGCTCGATATAGCCGGCGCCGACGTTGGCGTTGTTGCGCTCCAGTGCGGCCACGATGTCGGCCAGCGTGAGCCCGTAGGCCGACAGCCGTTCCGGATGCGGCGAGACCTGGTACTCCTTCTCAAAGCCGCCGATCGAGTTGATCTCGGTGACGCCGGGCACGTTGCGCAGCTGCGGCTTGATGATCCAGTCCTGGATCTCGCGCAGGTCGGTGGCGGTGTATGGCGTGCCGTCCGGCTTCTTCGCGCCGGGCTTGGCCTCGACCGTCCACAGGAAGATCTCGCCCAGGCCGGTGGAGATGGGGCCGATCGCCGCGCGCACACCCGCGGGCAGTTGCTCGCGCACCGACTGGATGCGCTCGTTGACCAGCTGCCGCGCGAAGTAGATGTCGGTGCCGTCCTTGAAGATCACCGTCACCTGCGACAACCCATAGCGCGACAGCGACCGGGTCTGCTGCAGACCGGGCAGCCCGGCCATGGCTGTTTCGATCGGGAAGGTGATGCGCTGCTCGGTCTCCAGCGGCGAGTAGCCGGGGGCCTCAGTGTTGATCTGGACCTGGACGTTGGTGATGTCCGGCACGGCGTCGATCGGCAGCTTCTGGTAGCTGAAGACCCCGAGCGCCGCCATGCCGAGCACGGCCAGCAGCACGAGCCAGCGCTGCTCGATGGCAAACCGGATGATGCGTTCAAACATGGCGCATCTCCGGTCAGTGGGTGTGCGTGGCCGAGGCCTTGCCGGCCTCGGACTTCACGACAAAGCTGCCGGCCGCGGCATGCTGCGCACCAGCCTTCAAGCCGCCGACCACCTCGACGCGCTTGCCATCGCTGCGGCCGAGCTGGACGCGCTGCGGCAGGAAGCCGCCCGGCACCTTCAGGTACACGACCGGCTGGTTGTCCACCTGCTGGATCGCCTCCGAGGCAACCGTCACGGCGGCCGGCGCCTCCGAGGTGATCAGCTCGACGGTGACGTACAACCCCGGGCGCCAGGCGCCGCGAGGGTTGGGCAGCGTCACGCGGGCGGTGGCGGCACGGGTCTGCTCTCCGAGCAGCGAACCGACATAGGCGACGGTGCCGGCGGCGGCCTCGCTGGAGGCGGTGGAGCGCACCGTGACACGCTCGCCGACGCGCACCTGGCCGATGTCCTTGGCTGGCACACTGATCTCGGCCCAGACGCTGCGCAGGTCGGACAGGGTGAAGACATTGGCGTCTTCCTTGACCGCCTCGCCCAGGGCGATGTGCTTTTCGACGATCGTGCCGTCGAACGGTGCGCGCAGCTCGTAGCGGTTCATCCCCGCTGCGCCCGGGGCGGCGCCGATGGCTTGCAGCTTCTGCCGGGCGTTGGCCACTGCGATCTCGGCCTCGCGCATCGCCTGCTCGGCCTGCAGCACGTCCTGCTGCGGCGAGATCTTCTCCTCCCACAGCTTCTTCTCGCGTTCGTATGTGGTGCGGGCGAGCTGCAAGCGCTTTTGGGCCGACTCAAGCTCTGCGCGCTGCTCGGAGACGCCCGGGCTGCTGATGACGGCCAGCACCTGGCCCTTGCGCACCTGCTGGCCCAGGCTTGCGCTGACGCTTTCGACAACGCCGGCCACCCGCGGCACCACATGGGCGGTGCGGTCCTCGTTGAAGCGGATCTCGCCGGGCAACTGCAGCGACGAGCGGATCGGGGCTGCAACTGCCGGCTCGACAGTGATGCCGGCGGCCTTGACCTGGGCGTCCGTCATCGCGACCTTGCCTTCGGCCTGGCTCCAATCGAACAGGTAGGGTTCCTTGGGCGTCTGCACCTCGATCGCCGCGTCGAACACATGCGGCTCGGGCACCGGCTCGGCGCCGACCAGGCTGCCATCCTTGGCCGGCGACAGGGTCAGCTTCTGCTCCTCGCCGGTGGGGCGTGTCAGGGTGACGCCCACCTTGATGTCGGCCGCCGGTACTGGCTTGCCCTTCTCGTAGGCCCAGGCGCGCAGCACGGCCTTCCCCGCTTCCTCGGCCAACTGGATCTCCAGGCCGAAGTCGCCCTCGGTCAGCAGCTGCCCGCCGTGCGGGCCCTTGGCGGCTTCATCGTGGTGTTCGGCGTCGCCGTGCTCCTTGGCGTGGTCGTGGCCGTCGCCGGCTTTGTCGCCGTGGTGTTCGCTGTCGCCGTGGCTGTCGGCATGGCCGTGCCCGTGGGCGTCGGCCGGCTTGGCACGCTCGGTGCCGAGAATGGCGGCACCGGCTGCGATGCCGGCGACGATCAAGACCGCGATCGCGATCCACTGCTTCTTGCTGATGTTCTGGGGGCGCTTCATCGTTCGGCTCGCGGGGCGGAGGTTTCAGGGCTGTCGCCGAGCAGGCGGTTCAGCTCTGCGGCGGCGCGGTGGGCATCGGCGGTGGCCCGCAGGTGGCGGGCGCGTGCTTCCAGCAGCGTGCGTTGGGCGTCCAGCACATCGAGGAAGCTGAACTTGCCCAGCTCGAAGCCCTTGGCAGCGGCGTCGTAGGCGACCTGGGCGCCGGGCAGCACGTCGCGCTGGACGGCTTCGGCTTCCTCGACCGCTGCCTTCAGGCGCTCGTGCGCCTGGGCGACTTCTGAGCGCAGCCGCAACGCCCCGGCTTCGGCCTCGTAGCGGGCCTTGTCCTGCCGACGCAAGGCCTCCAGCTCGGCGCCGCGGTTGGTGTCGAACAACGGGATCGGCACCGACAACACCAGCATCGGCTGGGTGCGCCCCAACTCCTGGGACTGTCGGGCTCCGAGTCCGACGCTCACGTCGGGGGTCCGCTTTGCGCGTTCCAGCCTGGCCAGCGCGGCCAGCCGCTCGACTTCGAGCTGGGCCTGGCGAAGCGCAGGGGCGGTGGCGAGCCGGGCGTGCAGCGTCTCGTCGGCAGGCACCGGCGGAAGCGCGACGGTTCCTTCGACCCGTTCCACCGGACGCGGGGTGCCGACCACGGCGCCCAGGGCAAGCAGCGCCGCGCGCAGCTCGCCACGCGCCTGGCCAAGTTCAAGCCGGACGTTGGCTTCGGCCACCTGCGCCTTGGTCTGCTCGATCGGCGCCACCTTGCCCGCCGCGACCCGCCGGTTGGCTGCTTCGGTGCCGCGTCGGGCGAGCTGCAAGGCCTCGTCAGCCAGCCGCACGCGCTCCTGCGCGGCCTGGGCTTGCGCAAACGCCGCGGTGACTTCCGCCCGCAGCTGGCTGCGCCGCGCGGCGAGCTGGCTGCGCGCGATGTCTTGCGCACGGTCTGCCGCGTCCAGGCGCGCGCTGCGCTTGCCGCCCAGCTCGATCGGCTGGGTCAACAGGATGGTGGTGGAACGGGTCTCGCGCCGGGTGTCCTCGAGTTCGGCCTCAAGGACCGGATTGGGCCGCGCGCCGGCTTGCAGGCGGGCCGCTTCGGCCGCCTGGAGTTCGCTTTGCGCGGCAGCCAGTTCAGGGTGGCGGGCCAGCGCCTGGTCGAGCGCCTGTTGCAGCGTCAGCGCGGCAGGCTGGGGTGCCTGGGCCGGCGCAATCTGGGCCAGGCAGGGTGTGATGAGGGCTGCCAGCAATGGCGGCAGCAGTGCTTCTCGCATCGAACGCTCCGGAGTTGATCAAGCAACGGGGAAGCGATCCGGCGAGGCGTCGTGCAGTGGAAATGCGGGAAGAAAGGTGGTGCAACAGCGCTCGCCGAATCAGGCGAGGCTTCTGTCAGGGCGTTCGAGCCCAGGGGGGAAGTACGAGCCGTGCAGCACTGGCTGGGTAGATCCCCAGGACGGAGCGGCCAAGGTCGGCAGGTCGAACGCTGCGACCGGCATGGGCTGCGAGCAACCCAGATGGCAGTAGGCGCAGTCCTCGTCCACGCCCGCCATGGTCTTCTTGCCAGCGTGATCGTCGGTGCCCGACGCGTCTTGGTGCTCGTGCTCGTGGTGCCCAAAATGCTGGCTTTGCGCGGGCGGCTCTTCATGGGTGCAATAGCTCGCCACCGCAGCCCAAGAGAACTGCAGCGGAAGCATCGCGATGAAGAAGAGCAGCAGCCAGCGGCGCATCTGGGCAGTATAGCTACTAGGGAAGGTCTGAACAACTCCGCCCCATTGCGCGACAATGCCTCACCGTGATCGGGGTGAGTGCGATGCAGCTGTCGTTCGGTGATGCCGAGGGTCTGGGGAGCCGCAAGCGCACGCGGCGCGAGGTGTTTTTGGCGGAGATGGAGCAGGTGGTGCCGTGGCAGGCG
>DASRYN010000130.1:0-4845 GCA_035687185.1 Pseudoxanthomonas sp.
GCGGTCGCCGGCCTGCTGCTGCCGCCGCCTTCGCCGGGGCTGGTCTCGCCGCAGCCGGCGGTCCAGCCCGGGGGCACGCTGCTGGTGGTGGCGCTGGACCCGCCCACGCTGGCGCGCGCGCTGCGCCTGCCGGCGCTGGCGCCGCGCGTGCTGCGCCTGGACCCGGGCCTGCCGCTGGGTTACGCCCGCGACCTGGAGGTGCTGCCCAACACCCTGCCGCCCGAGCGCCACCTCGGCTACGCGGTGCAGTGGTACGCGCTGGCGGCGGCGGTGCTGGCCATCGCGCTGGTGCTGACGCTGCGCCGCGGCCGCGCGCGCTGAAGCGGCACGCACGGGGCACGCGCCGGCGCGGCGTGCGAAAATCCCGGCCATGACCGTCCCTGCTCCCGATGCCGCCCGCACCCGCGGGCGCCTGATGCTGATCGCGCTGTTCGTCCTGTTCTTCGGCTCGGCCCTGGGCGCGGGCGTGCTGCGCCTCACCGGCTGGATGCCGCCGGGCCTGAAGAATCACGGCACGCTGCTGCAGCCGCCGGTGGACCTGCGGCAGTCGCCGCCGCGCCTGGCCGGCGGCGGCGAGTACGCATGGAACCCGGCCGCGCGCACCTGGCGCATCGTCGCGGTGGCGCCGGCCGGCGCGGCCTGCGACGACGCCTGCGCGCAGCTGCTGGCAAGGCTGGACCAGGTATGGCGCCTGTTCGGCCACAACGCCGACCAGGTCGAGATCCTGTGGCTGGGGCCGTTGCCGCCCGGGGCGCCGGCGCTGCCCGAGCTGCGCCGGCTGGAGGAGGACCCGGCCCTGCGCGCCGCGCTGCCGGGCGTGGCCGACCCGGCCGGCATCCCGCTGTACGTGATCGACCCCAACGGCTTCGTGATCCTGCGCTATCCACCCGGGGCCGACCCGGCCGGGCTGCGCGCCGACGTGGCCAAGCTGCTGAAGCTCAAGTGAGGTGCCCGTCCCGATGAACGCGCTCGTCCGTCCCGCGCTGGCCCGCCACTTCCATCGCATCGCCTGGCTGGCGGTGATCCTCACCGCCTGCGTGGTCGTGTTCGGCGCCTTCGTGCGCCTGTCCGACGCGGGCCTGAGCTGCCCGGACTGGCCCACCTGCTACGGCCGCGCCACCTGGCCCTCGGCGCCGCAGGACGCGGCAGCGCACGCGGCCAGCCAGATCCGCCCGTTCGAGACGCACAAGGCCTGGCGCGAGCAGGTGCACCGCCACCTGGCCGCGAGCCTGGGCGTGCTGGTCCTGCTGCTGGCGCTGCTGGCCGCGCGCCGCCGCAAGCTGGGCGTGGCCCAGGTCGTGGGCGCCTCGGCCCTGGTGGCCGCCGCCATCCCCGCCTACATGGGCGGGCACATCGGCCTGGCCTTCGCCCTGGCCGGCGCCGGCGAGGCGGTGCTGCTGCTGGCCGCGCTGCGCTGGTCCAACGTCGACCTGGCGCGCGCCGCGGCGCTGACCCTGGCGGTGATCGTGTTCCAGGCGCTGCTGGGCAAGTGGACGGTGACGCTGCTGCTCAAGCCCATCGTGGTGATGGGCCACCTGCTGGGCGGGCTGGCGACCTTCTCGCTGCTGGCATGGATGGCCTGGCGCGCCACCGACCTGCCGATCCGCCTGGCCGGGGCGCGCACGCTGCGGCGCTGGGTGGTCGCGGGCCTGGCCGTGCTGGGCCTGCAGATCGCGCTGGGCGGCTGGGTCAGCGCCAACTACGCCGCGCTGGCCTGCGGCGGCGGCGGCTGGACCACTGCCGAGGCGCATTACCTCGATTTCCCGCGCTGCGTCGGCCAGTGGTGGCCGCCGGCCGACTTCCGCGAGGGCTTCGTACTCTGGCGCGGCATCGGCGTGGACTACGAAGGCGGCGTGCTGGACGGCGCCTCGCGCATCGCCATCCAGATGGCACACCGGCTGATGGCCATCGTCGTGTTCGTCTACCTGCTGTGGCTGGCCGCGCGCCTGTTCCGCACGCCCGGCCTGCGCGGCTGGGCCACGCTGCTGGGCCTGCTGCTGGTGACGCAGGTCGCGCTGGGCGTGCTCAACGTCAAGCTGGCCCTGCCGCTGTCGGTGGCGGTGCTGCACAACGCCGGGGCGGCGGCGCTGCTGTTCGTGCTGGTGACCCTGCTGGCGCGCCTGCGGGAACCCGAGCCCGTCGCATGACCGCCGTGCCCGCCTGGCGCCAGTACCTGGAGCTGACCAAGCCGCGCGTGGTCGCGCTGCTGGTGTTCACCGCGCTGGTCGGCATGTTCCTGGCCGTGCCCGGCCTGCCGCCGCTGCGCGAATCGGTGCTCGGGCTGCTGGGCATCTGGCTGGCGGCCTCCTCGGCCGCGGCCATCAACCACCTGATCGACCAGCGCATCGACAAGGTCATGGCGCGCACCGCGCACCGGCCGCTGGCCACCGGCGCGCTGCGGCCGGTGCAGGTGCTGGTGTTCGCCCTGGTGCTGGGCATCGCGTCGATGGCGCTGCTGGTGCTGCTGGTGAACCCGCTGACCGCGGCGCTGACCTTCGCCTCGCTGATCGGCTATGCGGTGGTCTACACCGGCTTCCTCAAGCGCGCCACGCCGCAGAACATCGTCATCGGCGGCGTGGCCGGCGCGGCGCCGCCGCTGCTGGGCTGGGCCGCGGTGACCGGCATGCGCGGCCCGTGGGACTGGCAGCACGCGCTGCTGCTGGTGCTGATCATCTTCGTGTGGACCCCGCCGCACTTCTGGGCGCTGGCGATCTTCCGCCGCGAGGACTACGCGCGCGCGCTGATCCCGATGCTGCCGGTGACCCACGGCGTCACCTACACGCGCTGGCAGATCCTGTTCTACACCGTGCTGCTGGTGGAGGTCACCGTGCTGCCGGTGGTGTTCGGCATGAGCGGGCTGTTCTACCTGGGCGGCGCGCTGGTGCTGGGCAGCGTGTTCCTCTGGTACGCCTGGCGCCTGCTGGACCCGCCGGACGAGTTCTTCGCCATGCGGGTGTTCAACTACTCGGTGGTCTACCTGATGGCGCTGTTCGCCTTCCTGCTGGTGGACCACTGGCTGCCGCTGCTGTTCTGAGCTCCGCGGCCGCCTCCCGCACGGCCGGGCCGCGGCGGGCGCTGCGCGTCGTCCGTCGCGGGCGGGCCGTCGTCGGACGGCCCGCGCCGCCGGCGTCATCTCATTCGGCCGCCCACGCGTAGCCTTCGCCGCGCCGCTCGATGCGGCCCAGCCCCGGGAACGGGAAGTGCACCGCATACACGCGCTGGCCGCTGCCGGCGGCCTGTTCCAGCAGCGCCCCGCGGCTGGCCGCGCCGGCGACCGCGTCGCCGTCGAAGCCGATCGGCCATTCCGGCTTCTGCACCGAGACCACGTGGTGGTGCATGGTGTCGCCGACGTAGAGCAGGGTATCGGCGCCACTGCCGATCAGGTACGCCGCATGCCCCGGGGTGTGGCCGGTGGTGGACACCGCCTTGACCACGCCGGGCACCAGTTCGGCGCCGGGCGCGAACGTGGCCACCCTCGGCGTCATTGCGGCCACCAGCGCGGCGTGGTCGCCGATCAGGCTGGACCTGGCCGTCTCCGGATCCAGGCCGCGCAGGTGTTCCCATTCCGCCGCCGCGATGTGGATGGTGGCATTGGGGAACGCCGGCCCGCCCTGCGGGTCGAGCAGGCCGCCGGTGTGGTCGCCGTGGTAGTGGGAGATGAAGATGTCGGTGACCTGGCCGGGCGCCACGCCCGCCGCGGCCAGCGCCGCGCCCAGCTTGCCCGCGCCCTCGCCCAGGCTGCCGCCGGCGCCGGTGTCGAACAGCAGCACCCGCTCGCCCGCCCTGACCAGCAGCGGCTGCAGGCTCACCTGCAGCGGATCGCCCGGCAGCCCCGCCGCGGTCAGCAGCGCGGCCACCTCCTCGGGCGTGCGGCCCACGCCGAAGACCTTGTTGTCGTTGGGCAGGGTGATGCCCCCGTCGCGCAGCGCCACGGCCTGCAGCGTGCCGATGGCGAACGGCCTGGCGTCCTCGCTGGCCGCCGGCGCTGCCGGCACGGCCGCCTCCGCGGCAGCCGGCGTGGCGTTGGCCTCGCCCGAGGGCGCGCCGGACGGCGAACACGCGGCCAGCGCGGCGGAGAGGGCGAAGGCAAGCAGCGGCGAAGCCGCGGAACGGGAACGCGACATCCGGATCTCCTGGTGGACGGAACCGGCGGATTCTGCGGGCCCGCCCGAGGGCCGGCAAGGTGCCGGTCGCGTGGCGGGCGGCAGGGCGGGCCGTGGCCGGCCCGCCCGCGAGCCTCAGCCGGCGGGCCGGCTCCGCGCCGCGGCCTGCTGCTCGCGCCGCCGGATCCACAGGTTGATCAGCTCGACGAACACCGAGAAGGCCATCGCCGCGTAGATGTAGCCCTTGGAGATGTGCTGGCCGAAGCCGTCGGCGATCAGCACCAGGCCGATCATGATCAGGAAGCTCAGCGCCAGCACCTTGACCGTCGGATGGCGCTCGACGAAGTCGCCGATCGGGCCGGCGAAGCCGATCATGAACGCGATCGAGATCAGGATGGCGGCCACCATCACCCAGCGCTCGTCGACCATGCCCACGGCGGTGATGATCGAGTCCAGCGAGAACACGATGTCCAGCAGCATGATCTGCACGATGACGCCGCCGAAGGAGGTGGCCGCCCGCTTGAGGTCGTGCTCGCCGCCCGCGCCCTCCAGCTTCTGGTGGATCTCGTGGGTGGCCTTGGCGATCAGGAACAGGCCGCCGCCGATCAGGATCAGGTCGCGCCAGGAGAAGGTGTGGCCGAACAGGTCGAACAGCGGCGCGGTCAGGCCGATGATCCAGGCGATGGCGAACAGCAGCGCCAGGCGGGTGATCGCGGCCGCGGCGATGCCCAGCCGGCGCGCC
>DASRYN010000131.1:0-2926 GCA_035687185.1 Pseudoxanthomonas sp.
ACCACCACGCGCACCGCCGGGTCGCCGCCTGCCGCGGGCCGATGGCGGCCACCACATAGGGCGAGATCACCGCCGGCAGCAGGCCCAGGCGCGACTCGGTCAGGCCGAAGCGCGCCTGCGGCGTGCCGATGGCGATGTCGCAGCAGGCCACCAGGCCGACGCCGCCGCCGAAGGCCGGGCCGTGCACGCGGGCGAGGGTGGGGCGCGGCAGTTCGTCCAGGGTGCGCATCAGCCGCGCCAGGGCCAGCGCGTCCTCGCGGTTCTCGGCCTCGCCGGCCGCGGCCATGCCGCGCATCCAGTTCAGGTCGGCACCGGCGGAAAAGGAAGCGCCTTCCCCTTCCAGCACCACCACGCGCACCGCCGGGTCGCCGCCTGCCGCGGCCAGCGCGGCGGTCAGCACGGCGATCAGCGCCGGATCGAAGGCGTTGTGCAGCTGCGGCCGGTTCATGCGCAGGCGCAGCACGGGCCCTGCGCGTTCGATCAGCAGCGGTTCCGCCATCGTCGCTCCCGGTGGTTGAGCCGGCGATGATAGCCCCGCGCCGGTGCGCGGCCATGACGCAGCGCGGCGACGCGCGGGCAGCCGCGATCTCGGTGCTACAATTGAGAACCGTTCTTGATAACGAGCCTGCCGTGACGCTGTCCGAACTGCCGCCGCGTACCCCTGTCGTCGTCGAGTCCGTGCAGGACCAGGCCCCGAACGATCCGGTCGCCCGCCGCCTGCGGGAACTGGGCTTCGTCGCCGGCGAGGCGGTGGAGATCGTCGCCCGCGGGCCGTTCGGTGCCGAGCCGCTGCTGGTGCAGGTCGGCTTCACCCGCTTCGCCCTGCGGCGCGCGGAAGCCGCCCGCGTGCGCGTGGCGGCGGCGGAGGCCACGGCATGAGCGCGCCCGCCGCCCCGCTGCGCCTGGCCCTGCTGGGCAACCCCAACTGCGGCAAGACCGCGTTGTTCAACCAGCTCACGGGCAGCCGGCAGAAGGTGGCCAACTACGCCGGCGTGACCGTCGAGCGCAAGGAAGGCCGGCTGCAGTCGCCGTCCGGCCGCAGCTACGCGGTGCTGGACCTGCCCGGCGCCTACAGCCTCAACCCGGCCAGCCTGGACGAGGCCATCACCCGCGACCTGTGCCGCGGCTTCTACCCGGGCGAGCCGGCGCCGGACGTGCTGGTGTGCGTGGTGGACGCCACCAACCTGCGCCTGCACCTGCGCTTCGTGCTCGAGGTGCGGCAGATGGGCCGGCCGATGGTGGTGGCGCTGAACCTCAGCGACGCCGCGCAGCGCCGCGGCATCGTCATCGACCGCGAGGCGCTGGCGCGCGAGCTGGGCGTGCCGGTGGTGGAGACGGTAGCCGTGCGCCGCCACGGCGCGCGCGCGTTGGTCGAGTGCATCGACCGCATCGCCGAGCATCCGCATCCGCCGGCGGTGCAGCTGCCGGCCGACGCCGACCTGCACGCCGAAACCCGCCGCCTGCTGGCGGCCACGGTCAGCATGCCGCGCCGCACCGCGCGGGTGGACGACGCGCTGGACCGCTGGCTGCTGCACCCGGTGTTCGGGCTGCTGACCCTGGCGGTGGTGATGTTCCTGATCTTCCAGGCGGTGTACGCCTGGGCCACGCCGGTGATGGACGCCATCGACGGCGGCACCGCCGCACTGGGCGAGTGGGTCGGCGGACGCATCGGCGAGGGGCCGCTGGCCAGCCTGCTGGCGGACGGCATCATCGCCGGGCTGGGCGGGGTGGTGGTGTTCCTGCCGCAGATCCTGATCCTGTTCGCCTTCATCCTCGCCCTGGAGGAGTCCGGCTACCTGCCGCGCGCGGCCTTCCTGCTGGACCGGCTGATGGCCGGGGCCGGCCTGTCCGGGCGCTCGTTCATCCCGCTGCTGTCGTCGTTCGCCTGCGCCATCCCCGGCATCATGGCCACGCGCAGCATCCAGGACCCGCGCGACCGCCTGGCGACCATCCTGGTCGCGCCACTGATGACCTGCTCGGCGCGGCTGCCGGTGTATGCGCTGCTGATCGGCGCGTTCATCCCCGCGCGCCAGGTGTGGGGCGGGATCAACCTGCAGGGCCTGGTGCTGTTCGGCCTGTACATGGCCGGCATCCTCAGCGCGCTGGCCGTGTCCTGGGTGATGAAGAAGTGGCGCCGCGACCGCGGCGAGCACCCGCTGATGCTGGAGCTGCCGTCCTACCGCGTGCCGCATCCGCGCGACCTGCTGATCGGGCTGTGGGAGCGCGCGCTGATCTTCCTCAAGCGCGTGGGCGGCATCATCTTCGCCCTGACCGTGCTGCTGTGGGTGCTGCTTTCGTTCCCGGCGCCGCCGCCGGACGCCACCCTGCCGGCCATCGACTACAGCCTGGCCGGCCGCATCGGCCACGCGCTGGCGGTGCTGTTCGCGCCGCTGGGCTTCAACTGGCAGATCTGCATCGCGCTGATCCCCGGCCTGGCCGCGCGCGAGGTGGCGGTGTCCTCGCTGGCCACGGTGTACGCGTTGTCGGCCGCCGACGACGAGGCCGCGGCGCAGGCGCT
Source organism: Pseudoxanthomonas sp. (assembly GCA_035687185.1). GTDB lineage: Bacteria > Pseudomonadota > Gammaproteobacteria > Xanthomonadales > Xanthomonadaceae > Pseudoxanthomonas. The sequence goes on from DASRYN010000131.1 coordinate 2,519, forward strand.
CACCCCGCTGATCTCCGACGGCTGGTCGCTGGCCACCGGCCTGGCCCTGCTGGTGTGGTTCATCTACGCGCCGCAGTGCATCGCCACCTGGGCGGCGATCAAGCGCGAGACCGGCTCGTGGAAGACCATGGCGATCGCCGCCGGCTACCTGTTCGCGCTGGCCTACCTGGCCTCGCTGGTGACCTACCAGGTGGCCTCGCGCCTGGGAGCGGGCTGAGGCGATGAGCCTGGAGCTGCCGCTGTCGCTGCAGTACGCGCTGGTCGCGGCGATCGTGGCGCTGGCGCTGTGGATGTTCCTGCGCCGGCAGTTCCCCGGCGCGGTGCGAAGGTGCCGCGTCGCGCTGGCCGCGCCGCTGGTGCGCGACGGCCGCCCGGCCTGGATGCGGGCGCTGGCGAGGCGCAAGATCG
>DASRYN010000132.1:0-2489 GCA_035687185.1 Pseudoxanthomonas sp.
GCCGGGGGCCGGCGTGAACCGCACGGCCGTCATCGCGCTGTCACGCGCGATCCGGAACATGGAAGGCCATAGCAGGGACGACGGGCGGAGGCGGGATTGCCTCCAATATCCAGGCGCCGGCGGCGCGGCGGGTACCCGCGCCGCCGGCGGGGGCGGTCAGCCGCGGGCCTGCGCCACCGCCGCCTTCATCCCCGCGACCACCGCCGCGTAGTCCGGCGCGCCGAAGATGGCCGAGCCGGCCACGAACGTGTCCGCGCCGGCCGCCGCGATCTGGCCGATGTTCCCGGCCTTGACCCCGCCGTCGATCTCCAGCCGCACCGGCCGGCCGCACTTGTCGATCATCGCGCGCACGGCGCGCAGCTTGTCCAGCGCCGAGGGAATGAAGGCCTGCCCGCCGAAGCCGGGATTGACCGACATCAGCAGCACCAGGTCCAGGTCGTCCAGCACCCAGTCCAGCACCTCGACCGGCGTGGCCGGGTTGAGCACCAGCCCGGCCTGGCAGCCGTGCGAGCGGATCAGCTGGATGGTCCGGTGCACATGCGCGCTGGCCTCCGGGTGGAAGCTGATGATGCTGGCGCCGGCCTCGGCGAAGTCGCCCACGATGCGGTCCACCGGGCTGACCATCAGGTGCACGTCGATCGGCGCGGCCACCCCGTACTTGCGCAGTGCGGCGCAGACCATCGGGCCGATGGTCAGGTTGGGCACGTAGTGGTTGTCCATCACGTCGAAGTGCACCCAGTCGGCCCCGGCAGCGAGCACGCGATCGACCTCCTCGCCCAGCCGGGCGAAGTCGGCGGACAGGATCGAGGGGGCGATGACGGTGGGCTGCATGGTCGGCTCGGTGTGCGGAAGGGGCGCGCCGGCTCAGCGGCCGCGCAGGGTGCGGATGCGGTCGTAGGCGGCGTTGACGGCGCGGGCGCGGCGCTCGGCCTGGGCGCGCAGCTCCGGCGCGGCGCCCGCGAACCGGTCCGGGTGGTACTGCGAGATCAGGCGGCGGTAGGCCTGCTCGACCTCGGCGTCGCTGGCGTCCGGATCCAGGCCCAGCTCCGCCCACGGGTCGCCATGGCGGCGCAGGCGGAACCAGTCGCGGTCGAAGGCGTGGCCGACCAGCAGCCCGACCACCGCGCCGAACAACGGGTTGGGGCGGAACAGCAGCGCGCCGGCGATCAGGCCCAGCAGTTTTCCGTACCAGCGGTTCATGCGGCGGGGCGGCCCCGGCGTCGGAGGCGGCAATTCTACGGCACAGCCGGCCCGGCACGCCGTACACTGTGCGGCCCGCCGCGCAGGGCGCAGGCCCCGCGCGGCCCGGGCCCCCGTTCGTCCAGCCTGCGGAGACCCCGTGCCCACGACCCTGCTCCAGTCCGACCTGCCCGGCCTGACCCTGCGCCACCGCGGCAAGGTGCGCGACGTCTTCGACCTGCCGCGCGAGCGCATCCCCGCCGCGGCCCTGGCCGGGGCCGGCCACGACGGCGACTTCCTGCTGATGGTGGCCACCGACCGCCTGTCCGCCTTCGACGTCGTGCTGCCGGACCCGATCCCCGGCAAGGGCGAGATGCTGTGCCAGATCTCCAACTTCTGGTTCGGCAAGACCGCGCACCTGATGCCCAACCACCTGACCGGCGTCGACGTGGGCGCGGTGCTGCCCGCAGGCGTGGACCCGGCGCTGTACGCCCGCCGCGCGGTGGTGACCCGCAAGCTGAAGCCGGTGCCGGTGGAGGCCATCGCGCGCGGCTACCTGATCGGCAGCGGCTGGAAGGACTACCAGCGCACCGGCCACGTCAGCGGCATCGCCCTGCCCGACGGCCTGCGCCAGGCCGAGCAGCTCCCCGAGCCGATCTTCACCCCCTCGACCAAGGCGGCGGTGGGCGACCACGACGAGAACATCGACTTCGACGCGATGGTGCGCATCGTCGGCGGCGAGCTGGCCGAGCGCGTGCGCGACGCCACCCTGCGCCTGTACCGCTACGCCGCCGCCTACGCGGCCGAGCGCGGCATCCTCCTGGCCGACACCAAGTTCGAGTTCGGCACCGACGCCGACGGCCGGCTCTACATCATGGACGAGATGCTCACCCCCGATTCCTCGCGCTACTGGCCGGCCGACGAGTACCAGGTCGGCACCAGCCCGCCGAGCTACGACAAGCAGATCGTGCGCGACTACCTGGAAACGCTGGACTGGGACAAGACCCCCCCCGGCCCAACGCTCCCGGCCGAGGTGATCGAACGCACCCGCGCCCGCTACGCCGAGGCGCTGCAGCGCCTGGCCGGCATCGCGATCGACTGATCCACGGGGCCGCCGCACCGCAACCCCCGCGGGCGCTGCCGGCCCGACGACAAGCGTCGGCCAGCGGACGGCGGGATCCGTGGGGCATGCCGCTTTCCCGAAGCGCCAACGGGCGCCAGGAGGCCCGTCGCGATGCCCCTTGGCGCGAAGTAAAGGAGGAGGCGACGGCCGCCAGGCCGGCGCCGGGGGACATGCGCGCCAAGGGGCA
>DASRYN010000133.1:0-2264 GCA_035687185.1 Pseudoxanthomonas sp.
TCGGGTCCTCCGCCGGCCGCATGCGGCCGGGGTCGGCAGGGGGAGGCCGCCGCGGCGCGGCGGCCCGCGGGTCAGCGGTTCTCGGGCTCCGGCGCCGCGTCGGCGGCCGGCTGCACCTTGTTGTTGATCACCACCGCCGCGTCGTTGCGCAGCCGCAGCAGGCCGCTGCTCACCACCGTCTCGCCGGGCTTGAGGCCGTCGAGGATGCCGACCAGGTCGCCGCGGGCCGGGCCGGTGGTGACGAAGCGCTGCTTGACCACGTGCCGGGGCGCCTGCGCCTGGCCTTCGGCCTGCGCGCCGTCCTTCGCGGCCGGCGCGTCGACCACCACGTACACCGAGTTGCCGTACGGGTTGAAGCTGACCGCCGTCTGCGGCACCACCACCACGTCGCGCGCCTGGCCGAGGGCGAAGCCGACCCGGGCGAAGGCGCCGGGGCGCAGCGCGCCGTCGGCGTTGGACAGGGTGGCGCGCACGACGAAGTTGCGGGTGCTGGCGTCCACCGCCGGCTCGATGGCGGTGACCTCGGCCTCGAAGGCGCGGCCGGGCTGGGCGTCCACCTCGAGGTTGACCCGGGTGCCGATGGCGACCTGGCTCATGCGCTGCTCGGGCAGGGTGAAGTCGACGTGGATCGGGTCCAGCGCCTGCAGGTTGACGATGGGGTCGCCCGGGTTGATGTACTGGCCCAGGTTCACGCGGCGGATGCCCAGCACGCCGTCGAACGGCGCGCGCACGGTCTTCTGCGCGATCAGCGCGCGCTGCGCCTCGGCCTGCGCCCGGGTGCTGGCCGCGTCGGTGATGCGCTCGTCGACCTCGGCCCGCGAGACCAGCTTCTGCTCGCCCAGCTCGAGCCAGCGGTCGCGCTGGGTCGCCGCCAGGCGGGCGGCGGCCTCCAGCGCCTCCAGCTGCGCCAGCTCGTTGGCGGTGTTCAGCTGCACCAGCACCTCGCCCTTGCGCACGCGCTGGCCGGACTCGAAGAAGATCCGCTGCACCACGCCGCCGGCCTCGGTGGTCACCTCGGTGCCGTTGTCGGCCACCAGGGTGCCCACCGCGTCGGCGCTGTCGCTCCAGCGCTCGCTGCGCGCCTGGAAGGTGCTGACCTCCACCGGCGGCTGCGGCATGTTGTCGAAGAACTGGTTGGTCATCGCGCCCATGACGGCCTTGAACGCGAACACGCCGCCGAAGATCACGACGACGGCCACCAGCATCCAGAACATGCGGCGGCGGGCGGAGGGTTGGCGCGGGGCGCGCTGCGGCTTGGGTGAACTCATGACGATTCCATTCCGGTAAGGGTCGAGCGTGGCGCGCGCGCCGGCGGCGCGCGTCGCGTGGTCGGTGCGGGAACTGCGGATGAGGCGTGGCGGGGCGGCGGGCGGCGGGCTGGGCCGGGGGCCACGGGAAATGCACGTGTTGCGGATTCTGCCGGTGAAGCCGGTGGCGGGCAATGGCCGCGATGCCGGGCAGGCCATTGCCGGGCGTCACGAATCTGACAGAATCGGCCGGTTGCCCGCCGGCCCGGTGCCCGCCCGAATGAGTGAATCCGCCTCGCCACGCCGCATCCTCTTCGCCAGCCTCATCGGTACGACGATCGAGTTCTTCGATTTCTACATCTACGCCACCGCGGCGGTGCTGGTGTTCCCGACCCTGTTCTTCCCGGCGGCCGAGCCGGCGGCGGCCACGCTGCAGTCGCTGGCCACCTTCGCCCTGGCGTTCTTCGCCCGGCCGCTGGGCTCGGCCCTGTTCGGCCACTTCGGCGACCGCGTCGGGCGCAAGGCCACCCTGGTGGCCGCGCTGCTCACCATGGGCATCTCCACCGTGGTGATCGGCCTGCTGCCTACCTACGCCCAGGTGGGCGTGGTGGCCCCGGCGCTGCTGGCGCTGTGCCGCTTCGGCCAGGGCCTGGGCCTGGGCGGCGAGTGGGGCGGTGCGGTGCTCCTGGCGACCGAGAACGCCCCGCCGGGCAAGCGCGCCTGGTACGGCATGTTTCCGCAGCTGGGGGCGCCCCTGGGGTTCCTGTGCTCCACCGGCGTGTTCCTGGCGCTGGCCCACTACCTGGACGAGGCGCAGTTCATGGCCTGGGGCTGGCGCATCCCGTTCCTGGCCAGTGCGGCGCTGGTGCTGGTGGGCCTGTGGGTGCGGCTGCGCATCACCGAGACCCCGGCCTTCCGCAGGACGCTGGACCGCGGCGAGCGCGAGCGCCTGCCGATGGTGGCGGTGCTGGTGCGCCATCCCGGCCGGCTGCTAGCCGGCACCCTGGCGCTGATGGC
>DASRYN010000134.1:0-4715 GCA_035687185.1 Pseudoxanthomonas sp.
GGAAACCGCCGTTTTTCGCAGGTATCGGAAACTGGCGCGAGGCCATATCCGTTTGTGCATCGCAGCCGCGGCACCGGCCGTGCCGCGGCATGCGGGGAAGGCGCCGGCGGGCCCGGCGCCGCGCTCAGCGTGCAATGGCCCGCGGGCGCTCGACCTCGAACGTCGCGTCCTGGCCGGGCACGCCGGTGCCGGGCTGGCCGGAGCCGACGTGGACGCGGTAGCGCCCGGCCATCACCAGGCGCCGGCCTTCGGCGTCCACCGCGCTCAGGTCGCGCGGGTCCAGGTCGAACTGCAGCGTGCGCCGTTCGCCCGGCTGCAGCGTCACCCGGCGGAAGCCGCGCAGTGCCACGCGCGGCGCGCCCTCGGCCTCGGGGAAGTCCAGGTACAGCTGCGCCACCTCGTCGCCGGCGCGTGCGCCGGTGTTGCGCACCTCGGTGGTCACGCGCAGCCCTTCGCCGGCGCCGCCACGCGCCGGTTGCAGGCGCAGCGGCGCGTAGTCGAAGCGCGTGTAGCTGAGCCCGTGGCCGAACGCGTACACCGGTTCGCCGGCGAAGTAGCGGTAGGTGCGGCCGCGCATGTCGTAGTCGCCGAACGGCGGCAGGTCGTCGAGCGAGCGGTAGAACGTCAGCGGCAGGCGCCCGCCCGGGTTGACGTGGCCGGCCAGCACGTTGGCCACGGCCAGGCCGCCGGACTGCCCCGGATACCAGGCTTCCACGATCGCCTGCGCATGCGCCTTGGCCCACGCCAGGTTGACCGGGCTGCCGTTCATCAGCACCACCACCAGCGGCTTGCCGGTGGCCGCGGCCGCTTCCAGCAGCGCCTGCTGGTCGGCGGGCAGGTCGAGCGTGGTCTTGTCGCCGCCCTTGAAGCCGGGCACCTCCACCGGCGCTTCCTCGGCCTCCAGGTCCGAGGTCAGGCCGACCACGGCGACCAGCACGTCGCTTTCCGCCGCGGCCGCGCGCAGGTCGGCCTCCGGCGCCTGCGACACGCGCTTCCACACCAGGCCGATGCCGGCGAGGATGCGCGCCTCGCTGGTGACCTTGACCAGGTAGCGGCGCCCGCCTTCCAGGTGCACGGTCTTCATGGTCGGCAGGCTGTTCCACGAGGCCTTGCGCAGATCGACGAAGGGCTTGCCGTTCAGCTGCATCTCGCCGTTGAAACCGGTGATGCCGAGGCGGTAGGTGCCGGTCTCCGGCGGCACCAAGTAGCCGGTCCATTCCACGCGGTGCACGTCGCGCACCTGCGCCAGGTCCAGGCTGCGCGCGGCCACGTTCGGTTCCACGCGGGTGACGACCGGTTCGTCCTGGAAGCCGGTGCGGGCGATCCATGCGTCCAGCTCCCCCGGTGCGAACCGGGCCGGCGGCACCGCGGCGGCGTTGTAGTAGCGGGCGAGCAGGCCGGGCGCGCCGTCGGGCGTGCGCAGCGCGTCGGTGGGCACCGGGTCGCCGTCGGTCCAGGTCTCGCCGAACGGCACGTGGCGTATCCGCGCGCCCGGCATCGCCTGGCGCAGGCCGTCGAGCACCGACACCGGCGGCGCGGACAGCGGCGAGGAGTAGTTGCCGCGCAGTACGCGGGTGGCGTCGCCCAGCGGGCCGACCACCGCCACGCGCGCGTCCGCGCGCAGCGGCAGCACGCCGTCGTTCTTCAGCAGCACCAGGCTCTTCTCCGCCGCTTCCAGTGCCAGCGCCGCGTTGGCCGCCGTGCCGATGTCGGCCGGCGAGGCGCTGTCGGCCGACAGCGGACGCAGGCCGGGCAGGTCGCCGGTGCGGTAGCGCGCGGCGAACAGCCGCACCAGCGCCCGGTCGACGTCGGCCAGGGTGATCAGGCCGCGCGCCAGCGCCTGGCGGTAGGGCTCGGTCAGGCCGTCGGTGTCCACCAGGGTGGCGCCGTTGCACTCGTTGTCCACGCCCGCGCGCATGGCCGCGGCGACGGCGGTGGCCGCGTCCGGGGCGTAGTGGTGGTGGGCGCGGATGTCGGTGACCGCGTCGCAGTCGGAGACCACGTAGCCCTTGAAGCCCCACGCGTCGCGCAGGTAGTCCTTCATCAGCAGGTCGCTCGCGCAGGCCGGCTGCCCGTCCACGCGGTTGTAGGCGCACATCACCGAGCCGGCGCCGCCCTCGACGATGGCCGCGCGGAACGCGGGCAGGTAGGTGTCCTCCAGGTCGTGCCGCGAGACGTACACGTTGGCGTGGTGCCGGGTGGACTCCGGGCCGCTGTGCACGGCGAAGTGCTTGGGCGTGGCCACCACGTCGATCCACTCCGGGTGGTCGCCCTGCACGCCGCGCACATAGGCCACGCCCATGCGCGCGGCCAGGTGGGGATCCTCGCCGTAGGTCTCCTGGCCGCGTCCCCAGCGCGGGTCGCGGAAGATGTTGACGTTCGGCGACCAGGTGTTCAGCCCGGTGCCGATGCGGCCGGTGCGCCCGGTCTGGCGTGCCAGCGCGTGCAGCCCGCGCACCTCGGCGGCGATCGCGCCGGCCACGCGCTGCACGAGCGCGTCGTCGAAGGTGGCGGCCAGGCCGATCGGCTCGGGGAAGTTGGTGGTGGGCAGCGTGCCCATGGCGCCGTGGAGCGATTCGGTCCACCAGTTGTACGCCGGGACGCCCAGGCGCGGGATCGCCGGCGCGGTGTTGAGCAACTGCGCGAGCTTCTCCTCCGTGGTCATGCGCGCCACCAGCCCCGCGGCCAGCTCCTCGGCGCGCGAGGCCTGCTCCGGCGCGCCCTCCCGCGCGGAAAGCGGCAGGGCCGCGAGCAATGCAAGCAACGCCGCGATGCCGCGGCTCCGATACGACCGGTCCGTCATTCCGTCCTCTCCTCGGCGACTGGGGGGCGCCCCGTGCCGGCGCCGCTGCGATCCCCCGCGGCGCATGGCCGGCGGGCGCGCGCGGCGCCATGTTGCCATGCGCGGGACGGACGCGGGCCGGGGCCCGCGGTGTGCGCCGTGCTAACGCGCGTCGCGCGGCAGCGCCAGCCGCAGGTCGCTCTCGCGGAACATCAGCTCCGAATAGACCAGCCGGCCGCGGTCCGGCGACAGGTCCAGGCCCCAGCCTTCGAAGCCGCGGGGCAGGGCAACCAGGTCGGTGCTGACACCGGTGGCCGGGTCGAACCGCGCCAGCATGGGGGAGCCGTCGGCCGGTCGGCGCACGTGGTAGATGCCGTCCGCCGCCGGTGCCCAGTTGGCCGCGTCCTGCGCTTGCAGGTCCGGGAGCAGCAGCGTCCCCTGCGCGGCGCCGGCGGTGGCCCAGTCCGCGCGCGGCAGCGACCACAGGCCGGGCGCGTCGGGCCGCGCATAGAGCAGGCGGGTGCCGTCGGCCGATTCGCGCGGGTGGATGCCCGGCCCCGCGGTGACCGCCACCGCCTCGCCGCCGGCCGCCGGCCGGGCGTGGATGCGCCATTCGCCGCTGCGGTTGGATTCGAAGTAGAGCCAGCGGCCGTCGCGCGACCAGGACGGGTTGCGGTTGTCGCCCGGCCCGTCGACCACGCGGCGCGGCGTGCCGCCCTCCGCCGCCACGGTGAAGACGGCGGTGTGTCCGTCCGGGCTGCCGTCGAACGCGATCGTCCGGCCGTCGGGCGACCACGCGGGGTTGTCGATGAAAGCGCCGCCGAAGCCGGCCACCTGCACCGCGTCGCGGCCGTCGTGGCGGCTGACCCAGATGCCGTGCGGACCGCTGCGGTTGGAGGTGAACGCGATGCGCGTGCCGTCGGGCGACCAGGCGGGGTTGGAATCCCAGCGCGTGGACTGGATGCGGTCGGTCTCCGGCCCGGTGCCGCGCGCCAGCTCGACCCGCTGCAGGCGCGAGCGGTGCGTCCATTGTTCGAACGCCAGCGCCTGCACGCCCGCCACCGCCGAGGGCTGGTGCACGTCCTCGGTGCCCAGCGGCACCGGCTGCAGGTCGCCGCCGTCCGGGTCCGCCGACCACAGCGCGTACATGCCCGAGCGGGTGGAGGTGAACAGCAGGCGGTCGCCGTCGGGCGACCACGCCAGGCCGTTGACCTTGCGGTTGTCGAAGGTCAGGCGTGCCGGTGCGCCGCCGTCCAGGCCCACGCGGTGCAGGTCCTTGGTGACCTCGTTGACGCCGCGCACGAACACCAGCGAGCGGCCGTCGGGAGCGAAGCGCGGGTCGACGTCGCCCAGCGTTCCCGGCGGCGGGTCGGTGACGACGCGGCGCCCGCCGCCATCGAGCGCGGACAGGACGATGCGGTAGGGCCGGGTCGCGTCCTCGCGCGCGGCATAGGCGATGCGCGTGCCGTCCGGGGCGAGCGCCAGGCCGCGCACGTCGCCGGCATCGGCGTCGTGGAACAGACGGGTGGCGCCGCCGCCCAGCGCGGACACGCGCATCATCGACACGCCGCCGTCCTCGTGGCGCGCGAACAGCAGCGCGCGCCCGTCCGGGAACCAGGCGGGGTAGCGCTCGCTGGCGGCGCTGGCTGTGAGGTTGAGCATGTCCTCGCTGCCGACCGTCTTGACGTGCACGTCGAAGGCGCCGCCCTCGCCGCCGTCCCAGATGAAGGCCACGCGGCTGCCGTCCGGCGACAGCGCCGGCTCCAGTTCCCGTCCGACGAAGCTGGTCAGCGGACGCACCTCGTAGCCGTTCGCGGGCACGCCGCCGGCGGACGGGCGCAGGCCCGGCAGGAAGGCGAGGGCCGCGGCGCCGGCCGCGGCCGCGACGATGACGGCGGCCAGGCGCAGGCGCGTGCGGCGTGGCCCGGAGACC
>DASRYN010000135.1:0-9704 GCA_035687185.1 Pseudoxanthomonas sp.
GGAAGAGGAACACTACCGGGAGGCCCGCCGCCCGCCTCCGTCCAACCGGCCCGTGGCCACGCCCCTGGAGTTCCGGAGGATCCTGCGCTGGGAGGAAATGCTGGCCGGACTGGACGATGCGCAGTTGCTGGGAATGCTGTCCACCCACCGCGGCGCTTCGCTCAACGTCAACACGGCGCCGCCGGAAGTTCTGGCACTGATTCCCGGCATGAACCGCGAACAGGCCCAGCGACTGGTGGCGCTGCGGCGGCAGGCGCCGGTGGCCTCGGTCTACCAGCTGCGCCAGTCGTTTCCCATCGCGCCGTTCATGGAAGAGAACCTGGCCCTCTTTCCAAACACATCCGGCAACCTTATCCTGTGGGATCGTCGTTTCGGCGTGAAAAGGCTGGCGCACTGGCGCATGACCCCCTACGCCATCGGCGGACCGCCCTGGCAGATCGACTACGAGGTCATCCTTCCGCGTGACAACGAACCCGATGATGCCGTGGCTGAAGCGCCTGCAACGCCGCTTCTCGCCCCGCAGGCTGCTGCTGGGACAGGAGTCGAACCAGGCGCTTGAAGGCGGCGGGAGCGACGCGCTGACCTGCGTGGTGTCGCGGGGATTGTGCCTCTTCACGACCGTGGACGCCAGCAAGGCGCCCGACAAGGAGCGCCGCAACCTGGTCGCGCTGGCCGTGCGCCGCGCCGCGCCCTTCCCCGATCCGGAATTCGGCGTGGCGTGGGGTCCGGAGGGCCACGGCGCGGTCTGGTACTGGTCGCGCGCGCGCGCGCTCGAACTGCTCGGCGCCCGCGGCGTCCAGGCCCGGCGCACGGATTTCGTCCCCGAGGCGCTCTATGTCGGCGGAGCCGACCGCCCCGACGGCGCCGAGCTTCTCGAACTGCACGAGGGTATCGAGGCCCGGGTGTGGCGCAACGACCGACTCGTCGCCGACCGCTGGTGGCCGGCCATGCCGTCGGCGCGGGAATGGCAGGTGTTCCTCCGGGCCGCGGGGCTGCCGCCGGAACACCTCTCCGCCGAGCCGCCGGCCGCCCAGCCTGCCCCGGTGTCGCTGCGCCCGTGGAGCGCCCGCAGCCGCCGCCAGGCTGCGCTGACCGGGCTGTCCGGCCTGGAAAGCTACCTGCCGCGCGCCGCCCTCGGCCTGGGGCTGGCGGCGACCGTCGTGATCGCGATCCAGCTGGGCAGCATCCTGCGCAGCCAGGTCGACGTCTGGCGCGCCCGCCAGGCAGCCGAGGCGCTGGACGAACCGCTCAAGCGCATCCTGGCCGCGCGCGAGTCGGCCGACCGCGACCTCCTTGCCATCCAGCAGCTCCTCGCGCTTCGCCCGGGTCGCAGCTCGGTGGCGCTGCTCGGCGAGGCTGCGCGGCTGCTGCCCCCGCGCGACTGGCAGATCCGGCAATGGAACCAAACCACGCCCGAGCGGATCGAAGTGACCCTGGTCATGCCCAATCCGGACCCGCAGCAGCTGGTCGCCTCGTGGGAGGAGTCGCCGATGTTCGCCAACGTCACCACCGACCTGCTCGGACGCAACGGTGAAGTCGTGGTCCGCGCGGATGTCGTGTCCGGCTCCGGAGCCTCGGCCCCATGAGCCTGGCGAACCATCCGCAGGTCGCGCAGCTGCGCCAGCAACTGGAGGCCGCCCCCTGGCTGCGCTGGGCGTTGCTGGCCATCGGCGTGCTGGCCGCCCTGGTGGTGGTGCAGGCGGTGGAGCAGGTGCGCGTCGGGGCGCAACAGGCCGCGATCGACGAAGAGGCCAAGCTGCGCCGGATCCAGGCATTGCAGGGCCAGGACGTGTGGCTGCAGCGCGCCACCGAATCCCAGGCCATGCGCAAGGCGCTCGAGGCGCAAATCCCCGCCGCCGCGACCTCCGGCGCGGCACAGGCTGCGTTGCAAAGCTGGCTGCGGGGCCTGGCCAACGCCACGTCCGATCCGCAGCGGGTCCGCATCGCCGTCGAGGGCACGTCGCCGGTCGAGGAGGTGCCCGGGCTGCTGCGCATTCGCGCCAGCCTCCGCGGCGCGATGACCCCGCGCGAGGCCATCACCATCGCCCGCCAGATCGAAGGCGGGCAGAACCTGGTGGTGATCGAATCGCTCGACATACGCAGCGATGCCAACAGGCTCGTCTCCATCGGCATGAACGCGTATTACCGGCTGCCGGGTCCGGTGGAGGCCACGCCATGAAGCGGAAGCTGGGCCTGATCTTCGCCGCCTGCGCGGTGGCCGGCGTCGTGGCCGGCGCCGCATGGCCGCCCCCGCCCATTCCCAAGAACCGCGACGACGCCGGGGAGTGGGCCTTGCCGCGGGATGCGCTCGCCCGGCTCCCGCAGGATGCGGTCGCGCAGGCCAGCAAGAGCAGATGGGTCGGCGATGCCAGCGGCGAGGACAGTCAGGCGCCGCAGCAGTGGCGCCTGGCCGGCATCCTCCAGGCGCCGCAGCCGGTTGCCCTCGTGGTCGGCCAGGGCAAGCAGAAGACGAACCTGCGCCTGGAACCGGGGGCCGCGCTTCCGGATGGCAGCCGCCTGACCGGCATCGAGGGCGACACCATCACCGTCGACCGCGACGGCTGCCAGCTCGTCTACCAGCTCTACCGACCCCAACCCGTCCGCAGCACCGGCGACTGCCCCGAGGGCGTCGCCGCTGCGGAGCAAAGGAAGTCCCGATGATTTCATCCCGCAGTGCGATCGGCCTGGCCTTCGCCGCCACCCTCCTTGCGGGGTGCGCCAGCACCTCGCAGAAGATTCCGGTCCCAGCGCCGCTCGAATTGCCGGCCAAGCCCGTCGCCTCCGGCGAGGCTGCGCCGGTGGCCAACCAGGCCGCCCCGACGGAGATGGCGCAGACGCCGACGCCGCGGGTGGACATGCCCAGCTCCGTCAGCGTCGGGCTCGACAGCGGGGAGACGCTGCCCCCGCTCGGCAGCACGCCGGTGAGCGTCAACGTGCAGGACCTGCCGGTTCCGGTGCTGGCCAACGAAGTCTTCGGCAACATCCTGGGCCTGAACGTCAACATCGATCCGCAGGTGTCGGCGCTGCAGGAGCTGGTGACGCTCAATACGGCCGAGAACCTCTCGCCCCCGGAACTTTTCCGGCTGACGCGGCAGGTCCTGGCGGACTATGGGGTCGCCGTCGAGGTCGAGGGCCGCCTGGTGAACCTGCGCCTGGCGCCGAAGGGCGGCTCCGTGACGCCGCCCCTGATCGTCAGCGGCAAGGCGCTGCCCAGCGTCCCGGTCAGCCATCGCCCCGTGTTCCAGCTGGTGGAACTGGAGGTCGTGCGCAGCGGCGACGCGGTGCGCTGGCTGAACACCCTGTTCGGTTCCGAGCTCAAGGTCACCGACGAGACCGCGCGCAACGCCGTGCTCATCAGCGGCCGGCCCAGCCAGGTGAAACAGGCCATGGACGCGCTCCGCGTCTTCGACCGGCCGCTGATGCGCGGCCGCGTCAGCACGCGGCTGGAGCCTGCTTTCCTTACTGCCGAGGAGCTGGCCGCACGGCTGACCGAGGTGCTGAACCTGCAGGGCTACAGCACCACCCGCGCCGCCGGGACGTCGTCCAGCGTGATCGTGCTGCCCATCGCGTCGGCCAACTCCGTCATCGTCTTCGCGACCAGTCAGGAGACGATGGACTATGCGGTGTCGTGGGCGCGGGAACTGGATCGCCCCAGCCAGCATGCGGGGACGCAGTCCATGTTCTATTACCAGGTGCGCAACACCAAGGCGACCGACCTGGCGCAGGTGCTCAACTCGAGCATCACGAGCCAGCAGCAAGCGGCCAATGCCGCCGCCAACGCGGCCGCGGCCGCCGCGGCCAATGCATCCGGCGGCGGCAACGCCTCCCGCGCCGCGCCTGCCGCCGCCCGCACCCCTTCCACGTCGGGGATCATGGTCGACGAGCCCCGCAACGCGCTGATCTACCAGGGCGACCCGGCCCAGTGGGAGCGCCTGCTGACGCTGATCAGGCAGATGGACCGCGCGCCGCGGCAGGTGATGATCGAGGTGACCGTCGCCGAGGTCACGCTCAACGACGACAACGAGTTCGGGCTCAGCTGGTTCGCCAAGAACGGCTTCGGCCGGTTCGACGGCAGCATCTGGAAGGGAACCGGCTCGGGCGGCGCGCCGCCGGGCCCGTCCGGCGGCGGACTGACCTACCTGCTCGACGTGGCCGGCCAGAACCGCATGGCGCTGACCGCGTTCGCCAACGACAACCGGGTCAGCATCCTGTCCACGCCGCGGCTGCTGGTGAAGAGCGGCAGCGAGGCCAACATCGACGTGGGCACCGAGGTGCCCACCGTCACCATGACCACCACCTCGAACCAGCAGTCCAACGGCGACACCAACCTGCTGCAATCGATCCAGTACCGCAAGACCGGCATCATCCTGAAGATCAAGCCGACGGTGTACTCCGACGACCGCATCGACCTGGACATCAGCCAGGAGGTGAGCGAGGCCCTTCCGCTGGAAGGCGGCGAGACCGCCAACTCGCCCTCCATCTTCAACCGTTCGCTCAACACCTCGCTCAGCCTGCGCGACGGCGGGTCGGTGGTCATGGCCGGGCTCATCTCCGACCGCAGCACCAACACCGATTCGGGCATTCCCTTCGTCAAGGACGTGCCGGTGCTGGGCAACCTGTTCAAGAACAAGTCGGTCAAGAAGAACCGCACCGAGCTTATCCTGCTCATCGTCCCGTACATCGTGGAATCCGACGAACGCGCCAGCGAAGTGAGCCGGGCGGTGATCGACCGCTTCGACCTGCTCGACCTGGAGCGCGCGCTCGGGCCCGAGCCGGCACCCGTGCCGCCCACGCCGGCCCGGCTGCCGCCCGCCACCCTTCCCCGCCAGTAACGACTCGCGCCATGAACACCCATCACCACTACCGCAAGATCGCCACCTGCCTGCTGCTGGGCCTGGCCCTGGCCGGCTGCGCCCGCCGCGAGGCAGAGGACGAAACCGCCGACGCCGCGGCCGGCCCGCAGGCGGCCGCCAAGCCCGAGCCCCCGCCGCCGCCGAAGGAAGTGGCCGCCGTGCGCGTGGAGGTGACGCTGTCGCCGCAGGCCGAGCAGAAGCTCAAGGCCGCCGGCGAGACCGTCCAGGTCGAAGTGATCTACGGCGGCGACCCGGCCCCCGGTGCGACCCTGCAGCCCAACGAACTGGGCATGATCGAGCTGGGCAAGAAGGTGCTGGAGCTCCAGGGCTCCGGCGTCGTGGAGCTGCCCGAGTCCGAGGTGGACCGCAGCCGACTGGACCAGATCGTCGGCCAGCCGCAGGTCATGGTGAACACCACCTCCGGGCGCAAGAGTACGCAGGAGAACCTGCTGGCCTGCGCGTTCTACTGGGACACGCTGAGCACGGCCGGACGCGACGGCGTCAAGGTGCCCTGCAAGCTGCTGAGCGAAGCCGGCAGCTGATCCGGCGGCCGGGCCTTCCGGCAGACGACGCCGCGGCTGGCAGCAGCCGCGGCGTTTTCGTTTCCGCCGCGCTCAGTCCGCCGCGCTCAGGGGGAAAGGGCGCGGTCCAGGTCGTGGCGCAGGTCGGCGGCATCCTCCACGCCCACGCTCAGCCGCACCAGTGCGTCGGAAATGCCCAGGCGCGCGCGCCGCTCCGCCGGCACCGAGGCGTGGGTCATCACCGCCGGGTGGTTGACCAGGCTCTCCACGCCGCCGAGCGACTCGGCCAGGGTGAACAGCCGGGTGCGCTCGCAGAAGCGCCTGGCCGCCTCGAAGCCGCCATGGAGCACGATCGAGACGATGCCGCCGAAGCCGGACATCTGTCGCGCCGCCAGCGCGTGCTGCGGGTGCGAGGCCAGGCCCGGGTAGATGACCTTCTCCACCGCCGGGTGCGACTCCAGCCACTCCGCCAGCGCCTGCGCGT
This sequence comes from Pseudoxanthomonas sp., assembly GCA_035687185.1. Taxonomy (GTDB): domain Bacteria; phylum Pseudomonadota; class Gammaproteobacteria; order Xanthomonadales; family Xanthomonadaceae; genus Pseudoxanthomonas. Next base: position 5,859 of record DASRYN010000135.1, read on the forward strand.
TCTCGCAGTGGGCGCGCATGCGCAGCGGCAGCGTCTTCAGGCCGCGCAGCGCGAGGAAACTGTCGAACGGGCCCTGCACCGCGCCCACCGAGTTCTGCAGGAAAGCCATGCGCTCGCCCAGCTCCGCGTCGCCGGCCACGGCCATGCCGCCGACCATGTCCGAATGGCCGTTGAGGTACTTGGTGGCCGAATGCACCACCAGGTGCGCGCCCAACTCCAGCGGGCGCTGCAGCACCGGCGAGGCGAAGGTGTTGTCGACCACCACCAGCAGCCCGCGGCGCCGCGCGACCTCCGCCACCGCGGCGATGTCGACGATCTTGAGCATCGGGTTGGTCGGCGTCTCGATCCAGACCATCCGCGTCCGGGGCGTGACCGCCGCCTCGAACGCCGCCAGGTCGGTCAGGTCCACGAAGGCGAACTCCAGGGCGGCGCTGCGCCGGCGCACCCGCTCGAACAGCCGGTAGCTGCCGCCGTACAGGTCGTCCATGGCGATGACGTGGTCGCCGCTGTCCAGCAGCTCCAGCACGGTGGAGGTGGCGGCCATGCCCGAGGCGAAGGCGAAGCCGCGGACGCCGCCTTCCAGCGCCGCCACGCAGCGCTCGTAGGCGAAGCGGGTCGGGTTGTGGGTGCGCGAGTACTCGAAGCCCTGGTGTTCGCCCGGGCTGCTCTGGGCGTAGGTGGAGGTCGCGTAGATCGGGGGCATCACCGCGCCGGTGCTCGGGTCCGGCGACTGGCCGCCGTGGATGGCCAGGGTGGCGGGCGAAAGCGGGCGGTCTCCAGCGTGCGCGTGTTCTGCCATGGGTGCCTCGGATGGGTCGTGGTGGCCCGGCTCCTCGCGGAGCCGGTGATGCGGCGGCCGCCAGCGCTGGCGGATGCCGGCGGGTGGTTCGCGGCGGACCGGCCAGGGACCGGCTGCCGCCAGGACGGCCATGGCCGGCGGCCATGGCGCCGCGGCGCTACTGCACCCGCCGCCGCAGGTAGTTCAGCAGGTCGATGCGGGTGATCAGGCCCAGGAAGCGTTCGCCGTCGGTGACGATGGCCACCTGGCCGCGGTCGAACACCGGCAGCAGGGCCTCGATGGGCGACTTGACGTCCAGCTTCTCCAGCTTGGAGACCATCGCGGTGGACACCGGGTCGCGGAACCGGGCTTCGTCGCCGTACACGTGCAGCAGCACGTCGCTCTCGTCGACGATGCCGACCAGGCGGTCGCCGTCCATCACCGGCAGCTGCGAGACGTCGTACAGCTTCATGCGCTGGTAGGCGGTGGTGAGCAGGTCGCCGGGGCCGACCACCACGGTGTCGTGCTGGCTGTACGGCCGCAGGATCAGGTCGCGCAGGTCGCCGTGCCGCGGCCGCTCCAGGAAGCCGTTGTCCAGCATCCAGTAGTCGTTGTACATCTTCGACAGGTACTTGTTGCCGGTGTCCGGCACCAGCACCACGACCTTCTTCGGCGCGGTCTGCTCGCGGCAGTAGCGCAGCGCGGCGGCCAGCAGCGTGCCGGTGGACGAGCCGCCGAGGATGCCCTCCTTGGCCAGCAGTTCGCGCGCGGTGTGGAAGCTCTCCGCGTCGGGGATGGCGTAGGCCTTCCGGACGCGGCTGAAGTCCGAGATCGACGGCAGGAAATCCTCGCCGATGCCTTCCACCAGCCAGCTGCCGGACTTGTCGCTGAGCACGCCCTCGTTGATGTACTGGGCCAGGATCGAGCCGACGGGGTCGGCCAGCACCAGCTCCACGTGCGGCGCCTTCCCGGCGAAGCAGCGCGACAGGCCGGTCATGGTGCCCGAGCTGCCGCAGCCGAAGACGATGGCGTCCAGGCCGCCGACCTCGGCCATCTGCTCGAGGATCTCCGGACCGGTGCCGTGCTCGTGCGCGGCCGGGTTGTCGGGATTGCCGAACTGGTTGATGAAGTATGCGCCGGGCGTCTCGGCGGCGATGCGCGCGGCCAGGTCTTGGTAGTACTCCGGGTGGCCCTTGCCCACGTCGCTGCGGGTCAGCACCACTTCGGCGCCCATGGCCTTGAGGTTGAAGATCTTCTCCCGGCTCATCTTGTCCGGGACCACCAGGATCAGCTTGTAGCCCTTCTGCTGCGCGACCAGGGCCAGGCCCAGGCCGGTGTTGCCCGCGGTGCCTTCCACCAGGGTGGCGCCGGGCTGGATGTCGCCGCGCTTCTCCGCCGCCTCGATCATCGACAGGCCGATGCGGTCCTTGATCGAGCCGCCGGGGTTGGCGTTCTCCAGCTTCAGGTAGAGCTCGCAGGGCCCGGTGTCCAGGCGCTGGGCCTTGACCATGGGCGTGCGCCCGATGAGTTCGAGCACGGAGGCGTGCAGGGCCATCGTCGATCCGGTTGCGGCGCCGCGGGCGCGGCGGAACCCGGATTATCCGCCGGAAGCGGCGGCCACGTCAGGTGTCGGGCCGGGAATTGCGCGGGCGGTGGCGGACCGACGAGGAAGCCGCCACCGCCCGCGGCGAGAAACCGCGGGTCAGTGCGCCCGGTCGTAGATGCGCAGCAGCTTCTGCTTGGCGGCCAGCTTTTCCCGCTTCATCTGGCCCAGGGTGAGGTCGTCGATCGGCAGCACGCCCAGTTCGGCGTCCATCACCTTCTTGTCCAGCATGCGGTGTCGCTGGTAGAGCTGCTTGAACTCGGGGTCGCGCTGCATCAGCGCATCGATTTCGGCCTGCGGCTGCCCTTCGAACATGTCTGCACCTCTCGGAAGTCGCGCATCCTTTCCGCGGACGCCGGCCTGCCTGGCCGGCACGGAAAAACGAACGCCCCGGACCTGGCGGACCGGGGCGCGGCGGGACCGGGACGGACGCCCGGCAGCGGCGCCTTGCCACCGGACACCCCCGCCCGGCACTGCGGCCCGGCGGCGGTTTCCAGCGGTACGGCGGACGACTGCATCGGCGGCTGGCTCCGGTCAGTCGGGCGGCGAATCCGCCGCCCGGGTATCCGACCCTACTCCTCCCCGCCGGGGCGGGCAAGCCGGTCGGGTGCGGAAATGCGACGTGCGGTCATGCTTGTGCAGGCCGCCGCGCGCGCGCCCGGCCACGGGGGCGGGCGCGACGCGCAAGCCATTGATCCGAAAGGATCAGGGCGCGACCACGACCTCCGCCGAGCGCTTGGCGGTGGCCGCGCCGCGCCTGCCTTCGGCCTTGATCCGGGCCGCGGGCACCCCGGCCTGGACGAGCGCCTCGCGCAGCGACTGCGCCCGCGCCTGGGCCACCTTCGCGTCGGCGTCCCAGGCCTGGATGCGCACGCTGCGCTTGCCGATCTGCAGGTACGCGGCCAGCGCCGCCGCGGCGTCCCTGCCGGCGCCGCTCAGTGCGCCCTTGCCGGCCGCGTAGGCATCGCCGGGCAGGGTGAACACCTCGCTCTGGCCGTCGAAGCGCGAGGCCGGCAGCTTCTTGCCGGAGACCAGCTCGGCCTCCTGCCGCGCCAGCTCGGCTTCCTTGCGCCGCGCCGCGCTCAGCTGCGCGGTCTGGCGGCCGGTGGCCTTGCCCAGCGCCTGCTCCACTTCGCTGCGGGCGGCCGCCTCGGCTTCGGCGGCCATGCGCAGGCGCTCGGCTTCCTCGGCCTGGATCTGGGCCTGGATGCGCAGGCGCTCGCTCTCGCGGCGGACGCGCTCGGCCTCGCGCCGACTGGCTTCCAGCAACAGCTCGCTGCGCTGCAGTTCCAGCTGCGTCAGCGCGCGGCGCGCGGCCTCGGCGCGCACCGCGGCCTCGGCGATCTCCACCCGGCGCTCGGCCAGGTACAGCGCGTCCGGCCGCGCGGCGCGGCGGGCCTCGGCCAGCGCGGACAGGGCCTGCTGCGCCTCGAGCTGCTCGAAGGCGGCCAGCCGCGCCGTGTCC
>DASRYN010000136.1:0-2582 GCA_035687185.1 Pseudoxanthomonas sp.
CCGCGGTCCCGCCACCGGATGCGGGGCAGGTGCAGCGCCAGGCCGAGCGCGCCCTGTCGCCGCCGGACGCGACGCCACCGCCGTCGGAGGCCGCGCACCGCGACCGCGGCGGCGAGGCCGGCCCGGCATTCGTGGTGCAGCGGTTCGTGGTCGAAGGCGCGACCCTGCTGCCGCCGGACGCACTGCAACGGGTGCTGGCGCCGTGGCGCGGCCGGCCCCTGCGCTTTTCCGACCTGCAGGCGGCCCTGCGCCAGGTGGTGGCGCTCTACCGCGACCACGGCTGGTTCGCGCGCGCGCAACTGCCCGAGCAGGACATCACCGAGGGGACCGTCGTCGTCCAGGTCGTCGAGGGGCGCTTCGGCCGCCTGGGCGTGCGCGACAGCGGCGGCCGCGCCGATGGCGACTTCATCGCCGCGATGGTGGGCCGGGGACTGCGTCCGGGCGAACCCTATGCGCTCGCCGCGCTGGAACGCGGGCTGCTGCTGGCCAACGACCTGCCCGGCGTCGCCGTGGACGGCGTGCTGCAGGCCGGACAGGCACCGGGCACCAGCGACCTGGTCCTGCACGTGGACGACCGCCCGCTGCTGGGGGGCAGCATCGCGGTCGGCAACGACGGCAGCCGCTACACCGGCCGCGCCCAGGCCATCGCCCGCGTCACCCTGGACAACCCCGGCGGCTACGGCGACCAGCTGAGCGCCACCGCAATGCGCGGAGAAGCGCTGGAGTACGTCGGCGCCAGCTACGCAACGCCGCTGGGCGCCAGCGGCCTGCGCGGGACCCTCGGCTACACCTGGCTGCACTATCGCCTCGGCAAGGAATTCGCCCTGCTGGAGGCGACCGGCGCCTCGCGCCTGCAGCGCGCGGGGCTGAGCTACCCGCTGCGCCGCAGCGAGGCATGGAACCTGGAAGTCGAGCTGGCCGGGGCCCGGCGCTGGCAGGAGGACGCCAGCCTGGGCGAGCAGCTGCGCCGGCGCCGCCTGCAGGACCTGACCCTGAGCCTGTTCGGCGACGCGGTCGATGGCCGGGGCGGCGGGGGCCACACCGCCTGGATCCTCGACCTCGCGCGCGGTCGCACCCGGCTGGAGCTGCCGGAGGACCGGCTGCTGGATGCCGCCGGCCCGGGCGTGCAGGGCGGGTTCACCCTCACCCGCCTGGAGCTACGCCACGACCGCTGGCTGGACCGCAACTGGTACCTGCGCACGCGCATGAACGGCCAATGGAGCACCGGCAACCTGGACTCCTCGCTGCAGTTCGCCCTGGGCGGCCCCTCGGGCGTGCGCGGCTATCCGGTCAACGAGGCCACCGGCGACAGCGGCGCCGTCCTGCAACTGGAGCTGCACCGCCTGCTGTCCACGCCGGGCAACGGCGAACTGGACGGCTACGTGTTCCTGGACGGCGGCACCATCCGGCAACGCCAGGACCCGTGGGGCGAAAGCCCGGTGAACCGCTACGGGCTGGCCGCCGCGGGCGTCGGCCTGCGCTGGACGCTCGGTGGCTTCGCCGCGTCCCTGGCGCTGGGCGCGCCGCTGGGCGACAACCCCGGCGGGCTGGACGGTGACAACCAGGATGGCACCCGCCCCGCGCCGCAGCTATGGTTCAACCTGCGCCGGCAGTTCCCCCGGTGATGCTGCCGCCGCCTTTCGAGGATCCCCCGATGCAAACCGGACCCGACCCGCTCCCGCCCCCGGCCGATGCGTCCCGACCGGCCCGCGCCTGCATGCTGGCGACGCTGCTAGCACTGCTGCCGGCGGCGGCGTGGGCGCAGGAGCGCGCGGCGCTGCCGGAAGGCGGCCAGGTGGTCGCCGGTGAGGCCGCGATCGACCGGCAGGACCGCACGCTGACCGTCACCCAGCATTCGCGGCGGGCGATCCTCGAATGGCGCAGCTTCGACATCGGCGCCGATGCGGCCGTCCGCTTCGTCCAGCCTTCCTCCGCGGCGGTGGCGCTCAACCGCGTCCTGGGCGGGAATCCCTCGCGCATCGCCGGCCTGCTGGCCGCCAACGGGCACGTCTACCTGGTCAACGCGGCCGGCGTGCTGTTCGCGCCGGGCGCGCGGATCGACGTCGGCCAGCTGGTGACCTCCACCCTGGACATCGCCAACGGGGACTTCCTCGCCGGGCAGGACCGCTTCGGCGCCGCGGAAGACGGCTGGCTGGCATCCGCGCCGGCCCGGGGCCACCCACCCCTGCTGCCGCTGCTGGTGGCGGGGACGGCCGCAGCCACCGACGTCCACATGGTCCGCGAGGAACCGGACGAGGCGGCCGCCGGCGGCCTGCTGACCCTGGACGCCGGGGCCGACGGCCACCTGCGCATCGGCCTGGAACCGGCCGAGGTGCAGGCGATGATCGAGGACGGCGGCTTGCAGGAGGACGGGCATGGCCTGGTCCTGTCGCAGGACGGCAGCACCGCCCTCGCCTCCAGCGCGGTGGCCGCCGGTGACGCACCGCAGGCACGCGGCGTCGCCCTGCGCGACGGCCGGGTGCTGCTGCTCGCGGCGGCCGGCGGGGTTCCGGGAGGGCCGGCAGACGCCGATGCCGGCGTCGCCCCCGCGATGATCGACGAACCGGCGCGCTGACGGACCA
>DASRYN010000137.1:0-6650 GCA_035687185.1 Pseudoxanthomonas sp.
CGCCGCGCGCGGCCGACGTTGTGGAAGCTGCTGCGCCCGGCCACGTTGCGGGCCACGGCCAGTTCGTCGTCGGTGTCGGCGCGGAACAGCGCCGCCTCCACCCGCGCGCCGCCGGCCGCGCGCCACTTGCCGCCCAGCTCCAGGTTGCGGCTGGCCGCCGGCGCCAGGTCGAAGGCCAGCCCGGCGCCGCCGTCGGCGCGGTAGGCCAGCTCGTTGAAGGTCGGCGTCTCGAAGCCGCGGCCCGCCGACAGGTACAGGCGCAGGTCCTCGTGCGGCGCGAACACCAGCCCGGCCACCGGCGTGAGCTCGGAGTACTCGACCCGACCGCTGTCGTCGGGATTGGCGCCGGTGACGTAGCGGTCCTGCGAGCGGAAGCGCACCGTGCTGTGCCGCGCGCCGGCCTGCAGCGACCAGCGCGGCGCCAGCTTCCACCACGCCTGCGCGTACTGGTCGAAGCTGTCGACCGTGTCGTGCTGGTCGCGGCGCAGCGCGCCGCGCACGCCCAGGACGTCGCCCAGGAAGTTCTCGTAGCCGCGGCGGTGCTGGCGCTGGCGGTCCGCGCTGGCGCCGACGGTCAGCTCGAGGCTGCCGTCCGCGGCCTGCCAGGTGGCGCGCGCGTCGGCGCCGCCGTAGTCGCTGTCCAGGTCGATCACGCCGCCACCGTTGAGCGGGTTGGCCTGCGCGGCGACCGGCACCGACAGGAACTGGGTCACCGCGCGCCGGCCGCCGTAGCCGGTCACGCGCAGGGTGGCCGCGCCCAGCGGCTGCCGCCACGCCGCGCCCAGCTGGTCCTGGCGCACCGACTTGCGGGTGTCGTACTGCAGCGCCGTGGCGGTGGCCTGGCGCGGGTCCTCGCGCACCTGCGCCCATGTCAGGCCCAGCGGATCCTGCGCATCGGGCGCGTCGAAATGGTTGGCCACCACGTCCAGCCGGCCGCCGCCGGGCAGGTCGCGGTGCAGCTTGAGGTTGGCCGAGGTGCGGCGTGCGGCGCTGTGCTCGCGGTAGCCGTCGCCCTCCGAACGGCCCAGCGCCAGGTGATAGCCGGTGCCCGCCGCGGTGCCGAGCAGGCGCGCGCTGGCGGTGCGGTTGCCGTAGCGCGCGGCGGTGCCGCGCAGCGCCACTTCGGTGTCCGCGCCGGCGTCGGCGCTCCACAGCTGCACCACGCCGCCGGAGGAATTGCCGTACAGCGCCGAGAACGGGCCGCGCATGACCTCCACGCGCTCGGCCGCGGCCAGCGCGAAGTGCGACATCTGGCCCTGGCCGTCGGGCATGGTCGCGGGGATGCCGTCGGCGTACAGGCGCACGCCGCGCACGCCGAAGGTGGCCCGCGCGCCGAAGCCGCGGATCGACAGCTGGGTGTCCTGGGCGCGGTTCTGGCGGTCGCGCGCCAGCAGCCCGGGCACGCCGCCCAGCGTCTCGGCCAGGTCGGCCTGCGGCCGTGCGCCGCCCTGGCTCAGGTCGATGGCGTCCAGCGAGGCCGGCAGCTCGAACGCCGGTGCCGAGTCCACCCGCGCGGTGACCACCACGCCGGGCAGCGTGGTGGGGTCGCCGGCCTCGGCGCCGTGAACCGCGGGCGCGGCCAGTGCCGCGGCACAGGCGGCGGAAGCGAGCAGGTACGCGCGTGCAGGTCCCATGGGCGCGAAGTGTACCGGCCGCAGGTGGAGGCCATGCACAGAACCGCGCGTCATCATGCCGATCGGCCATGTGCATCTTCCGAACGGTTGGCGGAAAACCGCGACGCGTAACCGGCGTTTAACCCGCGCCCGCCGCCGCGCCGGCTCTACTGGCGCCCTGCGACGGAAGGAGGAAGACGATGCGCATCACCATCATCGGCGCGGGTTTCAGCGGCAGCGTGCTGGCCACGGAACTGGCGCGCGTGGCGCCCGCGGGCGTGGATCTGTGCCTGGTCGGCACCCCGGAGGACTACGGCCGCGGCGTCGCCTACGGCGAGGCCCGGCCCGAGCACCTGCTCAACGTGCGCGCGCGCGACATGGGCGCCACCCAGGACCACCCCGGCGAGTTCGCGCGCTGGCTGCACCTGTCGCGCCGCGCGGAGGAGAGCTTCCTGCCGCGCCTGGCCTACGGCGAATACCTGCACTCGCGCCTGCGTTCGGCCATCCAGGTCTCGCTGGCGGCCTTCAGCCAGATCCAGCAGGAGGCCGTCGCGGTCGAGCGCGAGGGCGGCGCCTTCCGCGTGCTGCTGGCCGACGGCTCGGATTTCCTCAGCGACAGGGTGGTGCTGGCGGTGGGCGCGCTGCCGCCGCAGCGGCTGCAGGGGGTGGGTCCGCGGCTGCTGGTGGACCCGGGCTACGTGGCCTGGCCCTGGCAGCGCAGCCTGCAGGGCGAGGATGCGCTGCGGCGGGTGCCGCCGCAGGCGCGGGTGCTGGTGGTGGGCACCGGCCTGACCATGGCCGACACGGTGGTGACCCTGCTGCGCCGCGGCCACCAGGGGCCGATCACGGCGATCTCGCGCCGCGGCCTGCTGCCGCGGCCGCACCTGGCCGAGCCGGGCCCGTCCATCGCCCTGCCGCCGGCGGTGCTGCACGCGCTCAACGGCGGCGACGTGCGCCAGCTGCTGCGCGCGCTGCGCAACCTGGCACCGGTGGTGCCCGACTGGCGCGCCCTGGTGGACGCGCTGCGCCCTTATCTGCAGGGCTACTGGAAGACGCTGCCGGACGACCAGCGCGCGCGCTTCCTGCGCCACCTGCGGCCGTACTGGGAAGTGGTGCGGCACCGCATCGCCCCGAGCCTGCACGAGGAACTGGAACAGCTGCAGGCGCAGGGCCGCCTGCGCGTGCGTGCCGCCCGACTGCTGCGCGCGCGCCGCGGCCCGTCCGCGGTGGAGGTGGTGCTGCGCGAACGCGGCCAGGCCCACGCGGTGGCCGAGCAGTACGACGTGCTGGTGCGCGCCACCGGGCTGGACACCGACATCGAGCGCACCAGCCACCCGCTGGTCGGGCAGCTGCGCGACGCCGGGCTGGTCAGCGCCGACCCGCACGGGCTGGGCCTGCGTGCCAACGGCGCCCTGGAGGTGCTGGACCGGCACGGCGCGCCGGTGCGCGGGCTCTACTGCCTGGGCCCGCTGCTGCGCGGCCTGCTGTGGGAGATCACCGCCGTGCCGGAGCTGCGGGTGGCGGCGCGGCAGCTGGCGGGGCAGCTGCTGGCGGCGCCTGCCGCGTCGCCGCGCGTGGCCCGCGAGCCGCCGCCGCGCGCGGTGCGGGCCTCATAGCGCGGCCGTCCTGCAAGGTCGCACGCGGGCGCGCGGCGGCCCGCGCCGTGGCCGCCCGGGGCAACGGCGTCACACGTCGCCGCCGTCGGCCCAGCCCTCGCCGCTGCCGCGGTGGAGCACCCGGTCGCCCGCGCGCACCTCGCCGGCCGGGATCGCGTCCAGTGCCGCCAGCCTGGCGTAGATCGGGGTGAAGTCCGGCTCGGTCGCGCGCATCAGCTGCTCGAAGCCGTCGATCACGAAGTAGGTCTTCTGGTAGGTGTCGATGCGGTAGCGGGTGCGCATGATCCGCTCCAGGTCGAAGCCCAGGCGGTTGGGCGCGTCCGATTCCAGGGCGTACAGCGACTCGCCGCGCGAGGAGACGATGCCCGCGCCGTAGATGCGCAGGCCGCCGTCCTGGCGGATCAGGCCGAACTCCACCGTGTACCAGTACAGCCGGGTCAGGTTCTGCAGCGCCTCGGGGCCGATGCCGTGCGCCTTCACCCCGCCGCGGCCGTAGGCCTGCATGTAGTCGGCGAACACCGGGTCCATCAGCAGCGGCACGTGGCCGAACAGGTCGTGGAACAGGTCCGGCTCGGCGATGTAGTCGATCTGGTCCGGGCGCCGGATCCACCAGGTCACCGGGAAGCGGCGGTGGGCCAGGTGGTCGAAGAAATCCAGTTCCGGCAGCAGGCCCTCCACGCCCACCAGGGTCCAGCCGGTGGCCGCGCCCAGCGCCTGGTTGAGTTCGGCGAACCTGGGGATCCGGTGCGCGGTCATGCCCATCGCGTCCTGCGCGCGCAGGAATTCCCCGCAGGCGCGGCCGGCCAGCAGCTCGCGCTGGCGCCGGTACAGCGTGCCCCAGGTCTCGTGGTCGGCATCGGTGTAGCCGTCCCAGGGCTGCTCGACCACCGCGGTGGCGTACACCGGCACGTACCCCTTGTCGGTCTGCTGGTGCTCCACGCGGCGCGGGGGGGCGGCGTCGGCCATGGCGGCAATCCTCCGGAAGGCGGGCAGGCCCAGCGTAGGACGGACGCCGCGCAACGGGGTTGCAAAGTTGCGCATTCCGGGACCGATCGCGCAATCTTGTTGCGTTGACCCGTGCTGCGAGGCAACAGATGGCCGTCTCCCCGAGTTTCGATCGCACCGACCTGCGCCTGCTGGCCCTGCTGCAGCGCGACGGCCGCGCCAGCAACGCCGACCTGGCCGCGCAGGTGAACCTGTCGCCCTCGGCCTGCCTGCGCCGCATCCAGCGCCTGGAGGCGGCCGGCGTGGTCGCCGGCTACGCCGCGCGGCTGGACCCGCAGGCGCTGGGCCTGGGCCTGCAGGCGTTCGTGCGGGTGCAGCTGGAGAAGCACGGCGCGCCGGGCATCGAGCGTTTCGTGGCCGGCGTGCAGGAGTGGGACGAGGTGGTGGCCTGCCACGCGCTCACCGGCGACATGGACTACCTGCTGCACGTCTACGTGCAGGACCTGGAGCATTTCTCCCGCTTCCTGCTCGACCGCCTGCTCAACGCCTCCGGCGTGGCCGACGTGAACTCCAGCTTCGTGCTGCGCACGGTCAAGGCGTTCGCCGGCCTGCCGCTGCCGCGCGGCTGAGCCGGCGCCGCGACGCCGGTTGCCCTCCGCGACGAGCGGAGCCCGGCCGGCTGCCGCGGCCGCACGCACCGCGCGCTGCGCGCGTCCGCGGGAACGGGCGCCGCCAGGAACGGCAGGACGGGCCGCGGGCTTCGCGCGCTTGCGCGCCGCCCCGGCCCGGCCGCGCTCAGAAGTTGTTGTCGCCGTCGAGGATGCGGCCCAGCCCGCCGAGCACCGAGCCATCGCCGCGGGCCTGGCCGCCGCCCTGCGGCGCGGCGGCGAGCATGCGCCCGGCCAGGCGCGAGAACGGCAGCGACTGCAGCCACACCTTGCCCGGTCCGGTGAGCGTGGCCAGGAACACGCCTTCGCCGCCGAAGAACATGCTCTTGATGCCGCCCACCGGGCGCACGTCCATGCTCACGCTGGCGTGGTAGCCGACCACGCAGCCGGTATCCACGTCGATGCGCTCGCCGGCGGCCAGCTCGCGCTCCACCACGCAGCCGCCGGCATGGATGAACACCCAGCCGTCGCCCTCGAGCTTCTGCATGATGAAGCCCTCGCCGCCGAACAGGCCGGTGAGGATCTTGCGCTGGAAGTGCACGCCCACCTGCACGCCGCGCGCGCCGGCCAGGAAGCTGTCCTTCTGGCAGATGATGCGGCCGCCGTGTTCGTCGAGCTTCATCGCCAGCACGGTGCCGGGGTAGGGCGCGGCGAAGGCGACCCGGGCCTTGCCGCCGCCGCCGGTGTGGGTGAACACGGTGGTGAACAGGCTCTCGCCGGTGAGCACGCGCTTGCCGGCGCTGAACAGCTTGTCCATCAGGCCGCCGCCCTGGCCGCTGTGCGAGCCGTCGCCGAACACGGTGTCCATCTGCACGCTGGCGTCCTTGAACATCAGCGAGCCGGCTTCGGCGATGGCGCTCTCGCCCGGGTCCAGCTCCACCTCCACGAACTGCATTTCCTGGCCGTGGATGCGGAACTCGATGTCGTCGGCGCGGCCGCGGCCGCCGTTGCGCGGCGGCGGGGGCGGCACCGGGCCCGGATCGCCGGGGACGCCGTCGACCAGCTCGGCGAGGTTGCGCACCGGCAGCCAGTCGCCCATGCCCTCGCGCCAGGCCAGCAGCGCCGGGTTGCGCGCGGCCTCGGCACGGGCGGCGTCCAGGTCCATCGGGCCCAGGCGGCGGTTGCTGGCGGGGTCGTGCAGGTACCACAGGCTCATGGCGGCGTCCTTTGCGTCGGTGGATGGGCACGCGAGTCTAGCGCGCGCCGGTGGCGGCGTTGCGGCGCTATCGCGTCGCCGGCGCCGGTTCGCCGCTGGCGCAGCCGGGCGGAGCCGCCGCACCGGCGCCGCGCGCCGCGTCCAGTTCGGCGGCGGCGGCCGCCAGGTCGGCACGGAAGGCCGGGTCGGCCAGCAGGCGCACGAAGGTGGCGGTGCCCAGCAGCTGGCCCTGCTCCACGTCGCTGTGCCAGTGCACGTTGCAGGCCTGGCGGCTGTACCCGTAGTCGCGGCCGCGCGCGAGCACGGCCTCGGCGCGGGCGGGAACGGCGCTGGCCAGGGCCAGCGCCCAGGTCCAGCCCACCGCGGCATGGCCGGACGGATAGGCGCCGCTGCCGCGCAGGGCCGGCTCCTCTTCCGGCGTGCAGGTCGGTGCGCCGTTCTCCAGGAACGGCCGCGGCCGGCGGTAGCGTTCCTTGGCAGCGCGGGTGGCGCCGGCGGCGTCGACCAGGCTGCGCCGCAGCAGGCGCACCGTGGCCGGCATGGCATCGGGATCGACGGCCACGCCGAGCGCGCAATCGAAGATGCCGGCCGCGCCCGGGAAGCGCAGGTCCGCGTCGTGTCGCGCCCGGGCGAAGCGCGGCGTGCCCTGCAG
>DASRYN010000138.1:0-2830 GCA_035687185.1 Pseudoxanthomonas sp.
CGACACGAGGAGCACCCCCCATGGCCCCGCACACCGACGACCTGCGCATCCGCCGCATCGACGCGCTGGTCCCGCCCGCCGAGCTGATCGAGCGCCTGCCCTGCGACGATCGCGCGTCGGAGACCGTCATCGGCGCGCGCCGCGCGCTGCACCGCATACTGCACGGCCAGGACGACCGCCTCGCGGTGGTGATCGGCCCCTGCTCGATCCACGACCCGGCCGCGGCGATGGAATACGCGCGCCGCCTGCGCCCGCTGCGCGACACCCTCGGCGGCGCGCTGGAAATCGTGATGCGCGTGTACTTCGAGAAACCGCGCACCACGGTGGGCTGGAAAGGCCTGATCAACGACCCGGACCTGGACGGCAGCTTCAACATCAACAAGGGCCTGCACGTGGGCCGCGCGCTGCTGCGCGACATCAACCTGCTGGGCCTGCCGGCCGGCTGCGAGTACCTGGACACGATCTCGCCGCAGTACATCGCCGACCTGGTGGCCTGGGGCGCGATCGGCGCGCGCACGACCGAGAGCCAGATCCACCGCGAGATGGCCTCCGGGCTGTCCTGCCCGGTGGGTTTCAAGAACGGCACCGACGGCAACGTGCGCATCGCCGCGGACGCGGTGATGGCCGCCTCGCACCCGCATCATTTCCTGGCCGTGACCAAGGACGGCCGCTCGGCCGTCGCGGCCACCTCCGGCAACCCGGACTGCCACGTGATCCTGCGCGGCGGCAAGGCGCCCAACTACGACGCGGCCAGCGTGCAGGCCGCCAGCGAGGTGCTGATCAAGGCCGGGTTGCCGGCGCGGCTGATGATCGACGCCAGCCACGCCAACAGCGGCAAGAACCCGGACAACCAGCCGGCGGTGGTGGAAGACATCGCGCGCCAGGTCGAGGGCGGCGACGCACGGATCATCGGGGTGATGGTGGAAAGCCACCTGGTCGGCGGGCGCCAGGACCTGGTGGCCGGCCGCGCGCTGACCTATGGCCAGAGCATCACCGACGGCTGCCTGGGCTGGGAGGGGTCGGTGGCCGTGCTCGAGCGCCTGGCGCGCGCGGTCCGCGCCCGCCGCGCACTGGGCGCGGGCGACGTGGCGGCCTGAGGGTTTCGCGCAGGCGGCCACCGTGCAGGGCCGCGGAAGTGCCGCTGCCGGGCGCCGAAGCTGACCCGCTCAGGCGCGGCCGCGGTCCCGGGCCATGGTGCTGTTACCGATATCATCCCGGCGCTTGTTCCTATTCAGCCTTGTCACCGGAACGGCGCCAATTTGAACCGAATTGGTGCTGTTTTGCACTGCAGCGTGCAAAGCGGCTAACGGCTCCTTCACGATGGCCCCGCATCCCGACGTGGGGGAGGGAGCAGGCCCGCTGGCAGTTCGCTGCAAGCGGGCTTTTTTATTGCCCCGTCCTGTTGCCTTGGCGCGCGCATGGCGTCGCGTGCGCGTGCAAGGCATGCGCGGGGCGCGTGCCACAATCACGCGATGCACGCGTCCTCCGCACCCGACCTCGACGAGTCCGACGCCGACGCCCTCGCCGCGCGCATCGGCGCGCGCGCGCTGTCGACGTTGCGGCAGGCGTCCGCGCGGCATGCGTCACTGCTCGAGGACGCGGACCTCGCGCGGCGCGTGTCGCAGGTGGCATTGGCCAGCGAGTTCGCCATCGACACGCTGCGCCGGCAGCCGGCGCTGCTCGCGCAGTTGGCGGCCGCCGATCCGCCGCCGCTGCCCGAGCCCGTGCTGGACCCGCAGCAACCGGCCGACTGGCCCGCGCAGCTGCGGCTGTACCGCACCGCCGAATCCACGCGCCTGGCATGGCGCGACGTGCTGGGCCTGGACGACGTGGACGCCACGCTCGCCGGCAGCACGCGCCTGGCCGAAACCTGCCTGCGGCTGGCGCTGGAGGCGCTCGAGCACGAGTTCGCGCAGCGCCACGGCGTGGTGCGCGACGCCGGCGGCGCGGCACAGCGGCTGGTGGTGTTCGGGCTGGGCAAGCTCGGCGGCGGCGAGCTCAACTTCTCCTCCGACGTCGATCTGGTCTACGCCTACCCGCACGACGGCGAATCCGACGGCCGCCGGCCGCTGGCCGCCGAGGACTACTTCGCGCGCCTGGGCCAGCGCCTGGCGCGGCTGCTGGACGAGGTCACCGCCGACGGCTTCTGCCACCGCGTGGACCTGCGCCTGCGCCCGTTCGGCAATGCCGGGCGCGTGGCCTGGTCGTTCGCGGCGATGGACCAGTACTTCCAGCGCGAGGGCCGCGACTGGGAACGCTACGCCTGGCTCAAGGCGCGCGCGGTGGCCGGCGACGTGGCCGCCGGCGAGGCCTGGCTGGAGACGCTGCGCCCGTTCGTCTATCGCCGCTACCTGGACTTCACCGCGCTCGACGGCCTGCGCACGATGAAGGCGGCGATCGTGGCCGAGATGCAGCGTCGCGACATGGCCGGCGACCTGAAGCGCGGTCCCGGCGGGATCCGCGAGATCGAGTTCCTGGTGCAGTCGCTGCAGCTGATCCGCGGCGGGCGCGAGCCGGCGCTGCGCGGGCGCAGGCTGCTGCCGGCGCTGCAGGCGCTGGTCGAGGCCGGGCAGGTCGCGCCGGCCGAAGGCCAGGCGCTGGCGGCCGACTACCGCTTCCTGCGCCGGCTGGAGAACCGCGTGCAGATGCTCCGCGACGCGCAGACCCACGCCCTGCCGGAAACGGCCGAGGACCGCGCGCGGATGGCGCTGGCGCTCGGCTATCCGGGCTGGGAGGCACTGCACGAGGATCTGGCCCGGTGCCGGGCGCGCGTGTCGGCCGAGTTCGACGCGCTGCTGGTGCCGCATCGTGGCCAGGCAGCGCCCGGCGC
>DASRYN010000139.1:0-5476 GCA_035687185.1 Pseudoxanthomonas sp.
CCGCGGCGGTGGCCTGCGACAGCGCGCTGATGGTGTAGGCCTTGCCGCCGATGCGCGCCAGTGCCTCCTCCACGCCCTCGAAGCGGCCGATCGACAGGCCGAACTGCTTGCGGATGCGCGCGTAGGCGCCGGTGACCACCGCGCCGATCTTGGCGCCGCCGCTGGCGGTGGAGGGCAGGGTGATGGAGCGGCCCACGGCCAGGCACTCGGTGAGCATCTGCCAGCCCTTGCCGGCGTAGTCCTCGCCGCCGATCAGCTGGCTGAGCGGGATGAACACGTCCTTGCCGCGGATCGGGCCGTTCTGGAACGGCGAGTTCAGCGGGAAGTGGCGGCGGCCGACCTCCACGCCGGGCGTCTCGCGCGGCAGCAGCGCCAGGGTGATGCCGATGTCCTCCGCGTCGCCCAGCAGGCGCTCGGGGTCGTACATGCGGAAGGCCAGGCCGATCAGGGTCGCCACCGGCGCCAGCGTGATGTAGCGCTTCTCGAAGGTCAGGCGCACGCCCAGCACCTGGGCGCCGTTCCACTCGCCCTTGCAGACGATGCCGTAGTCCGGGATGGAGGTGGCGTCGGAGCCGGCGAACGGGCCGGTCAGGCCGAAGCACGGGACCTCCTGGCCCGCCGCCAGGCGCGGCAGGTAGTAGTCCTTCTGCTCCCTGGTGCCGTAGTGCATCAGCAGCTCGCCCGGGCCGAGCGAGTTGGGCACGCCGACGGTCGAGCTGACCACGCTGGAGACCGAGGCCAGCTTCTGGATCACCTTGTGGTGGGCCAGTGCGGAGAAACCCAGGCCGCCGTATTCCCGGGGGATGATCATGCCGAAGAAGCGGTGCTTCTTGATGAACTCCCAGACCTGCGGCGGCAGGTCGGCGTGGACGTGGGTGATCTCCCAGTCGTCGATCATCCGGCACAGCTCTTCCACCGGGCCGTCGAGGAAGGCCTGCTCCTCGGCGGTCAGCTCCGGCTTCGGGTAGGCCAGCAGCTTGTCCCAGTCGGGGTCGCCGGAGAACAGCTCGCCCTCGAAGCCGACCGAGCCGGATTCCAGCGCGATGCGCTCGCTCTGCGACAGCGGCGGCAGGATCCTGCGATACACGCGCATCAGCGGCGCGGTGACCAGCGGCTTGCGGATGGCCGGCACCAGCAGCGGCACGGCGATCAGCGCCGCGAGCGCGGCCACCACCGCAGTGGCCACCGGGTGGGCCCCGAGCAGCCAGCAGGCGACCAGCGCGGCGGCCAGCAGCGCGGCCCAGGTGGCCAGGCGCAGCCGGTGGTAGGCGGCGAATCCGCCGATCAGCAGGAAGGCCAGGATGGGGATCGCGATGCTCATGGGCTTGCTCCGGTGGCGGGGTGCGCCGGTTGCGCGGCGGAAAGGGCGGCCATCCCGGCCCGCTCCAGTTCCGCCAGGTAGTCCAGCACGGTGGCGGTAAATCGGTCGTTGTCGTCGCCGGCCAGCATATGCGTGGCCTGCGGCAGCTGCACGTGGCGCGCGTGCGGCGCCAGTCCCAGGAAGTCGGCGACGGTGCGGTCGGAGACCAGGTCGCTGCGGCCGCCGCTGACCAGCAGCAGCGGGCAGCGTACCGCGCGCGTGGCCGCGGCGATGTCGTCCTGGTGGCGCTCGCTGTCGCGCGCCAGTTCGTCGACCAGCCGCGGGTCCCAGTGCCAGCGCCAGCGTCCGTCCGTGCCTTCGCGCAGCAGCTCGCGCAGCGACTGCGGCGACTTGCGCTCGCGGCGGTGCGGCAGGTAGCCGGCGATGGCGTCGGCGGCCTGTTCCAGCGAAGCGAAGCCGTCGGGGAAGGCGGTCATGAAGCCGAGGATGCGTTGCAGGCCGGCGCTTTCCCAGCGCGGGGTGATGTCCACCAGCACCATCGCGCGGAACAGTCCCGGCCAGCGCGCCTCGGCCAGCAGGCCGAACAGCCCGCCCATCGAGGCGGCCACCAGCAGCGGCGGCCGCGGCAGCTCGCCGGCCAGCACGATCAGGTCGTCGGTGAACTGCTGCCCGGTGTACGGCTCGCCGGCCGGATTGCGGCCCGACCCGCCGTGGCCGCGCGCGTCGTAGCTCAGCCCGGCGTGGCCGCGCGCGGCCAGCGCGGCCGCGGTGCCCGCCCAGGCCCGGCGCGTCTGGCCGAAGCCGTGCGCATACAGCACCGAGATCGCGGCATCGGGTGCGGCGGCGTGGCGGGTGGCGGCCAGGGGCACGCCGGCGCCGGCCAGGGCGAGGTCCACGGCGGAGGCGGAAGGGGAGTCCATACCTGATGGTATGGATCGCGCTGCGCGAAAGTCAATACGACCGCGTATGGCCGTGCCCGGGACCGCCAAGGTCGTTGATCCGTCTCGGTTTCCGGCGCAACCGCATACTGCGACGGACTGCGCCGTATGGTTAAATCCGGAAATGACCACGACCCCCGACACCGAATCGCCCGCTCCCGCCCCGGCCCGGAGCGCCCGCCTCAGCGCCGCCGACTGGGCGCAGGCCGCCCTGGACGTGATCGCCGAACTGGGCGTGGCCGCGGTGGCGGTCGAGCCGTTGGCGCGCCGCCTGGGCGTGACCAAGGGCAGCTTCTACTGGCACTTTCCCTCGCGCGACTCGCTGCTGCAGGCCGCGCTCGACCGCTGGGAGGAAGTGGAGCAGGAGCAGGTGTTCGGCAGCCTGGAGGAAGTGCCGGACCCGCGCGAGCGGTTGCGCCAGCTGTTCCAGCTGGTCGGCCACGAGACCAAGCCGCACGCGATCTACAGCGAGCTGCTCAAGGCGCTGGACCACCCCGCGGTGCAGCCGGTGATCCAGCGCGTGTCGCAGCGCCGCCTGGACTACCTCACCGCGTCGTTCCGCCAGGCCGGGCTGGGCCGCGCGGACGCGCAGCACCGCGCGCGGCTGACCTATGCCGCCTACGTCGGTTTCCTGCAGCTGCAACAGCAGCAGCCGAAGATGACCCACGACGAGTTCGAGGAATACCTCGAACACGTGATCGACACGCTGATCCCGCGCTAGCGGCGCCGGGGCCCGGGCGATGCCGGGCCGGCGTCAGGCGGCCAGGGCGGCGAACGCCGGCCGGGTGAGGTTCTCCGGCGCGCCGTCGGTGCACAGCACGTCGTCCTCGATGCGGATGCCGCCGTAGGGGCGGAAGGCGTCCACGCGCGCCCAGTCCACGCTCGCGGCGTGGCCGTTCTTCTTCACCTCGTCCAGCAGCATGTCGATGAAGTACAGGCCTGGTTCGATGGTGACGACCATGCCCGGCTCCAGCACCCGGGTCATGCGCAGGTAGGGGTGGCCCTCCGGGCGCGGGATGCTGCCGCCGCGGTCGCCGGCGGCGAAGCCGGCCACGTCGTGCACCTGCAGCCCGATCGGATGGCCCAGCCCGTGCGGGAAGAACGCCGCGCTCACGCCGGTGGCCAGCGCCGCCTCGGGCGAGACCTTCAGCACGCCGAACTCGCGCAGGATGCCCATCAGCGCCAGGTGCGCGTCCACGTGCAGCTGGCGGTAATCGGCGCCGGCGCGCACCGCGGCGCACATGGCCTGCTGCGCCGCGTCCACCGCGTCGATCATCGCCTGGAACTCGCCGCCCGGATCGGCGGCGTAGGTGCGGGTGATGTCGGCCGCGTAGCCGCAGTGGCTGGCGCCGGCGTCGATCAGGAAGCTGCGCGGCCCGGCCGGCGGGTCGCGGTCCAGCTCGGTGTAGTGCAGCACCGCGCCGTGTTCGTTGAGGGCGACGATGTTCTGGTACGGCACCTCGGTGGCGTCCTGGCGCGCGGCCGCGCAGTAGGCGAGGTGGATGTCGAACTCGCTGGCGCCGGCGCGGAAGGCGCGCTCGGCGGCCAGGTGCGCGTGCGCGGCGATGCGCTGGGCCTGGCGCATCAGCGCGACCTCGTACGGGGTCTTGTAGGACCGGTGGTAGTGCAGGTAGTCGAGCGCGGCGGCCGGGTTGTCCGGGGCGTAGCCGCCCAGCGCGGCCTGCGGTTCGCCGAGGATCGCGCAGCGCGCGGGCGGGCCGGGCAGCAGCGGCAGCGCCTCCTCCGGGGTGCGGATGACGTGCACGTCCAGGTGCTCCACCCACCAGCCCGACGGCGCCTCAGGCACCACGTGCCAGTAGTCGCGCGGCTGCAGGTAGACCAGCTTCGGCCGCTGGCCGGGGGTGTACGCCAGCCAGCTGTCGGTGACGCGGGTCAGCGGCACCCAGTGCTTGAAATGCGGATTGACCGCGAACGGGTAGTCGCGGTCGTCGAACGCCTGGTAGTGGCGGGTGCCGCTGGGGATCAGCAGGTGGTCGCGGCCGCTGCGGGCCAGGGCCTCGTCGGCGCGGGCGCGCAGCACGGCCAGGTGCTGCGGGTAGAGCTGGGCGGGATCGGCGGCGTGCATCGTCGCGGTCGGTGGCGGAAAGGGCCATAGTCTGCCCGATCCCCGCCGCAGCGCGGCGTGAGGTCCGCCTCAGTGCGCCTCGCCGGCCTGCACCCACGCGCGCACGTGCGCGCGCTGCTCCTCGGAGATGGTCAGGAAGCGGAACCCGCACCAGCTCTGCCCGGGCGTGTTGGCCGGGCCGCTCCACAGCAGGTGCACGCCGACCACGACCGGTGCGGCCGCGCCGCGCTCGCCGAGGTTGAAGCGCAACTGGTACAGCGCGTCCTCGCGCAGCGGCACGCCGGCCAGCAGCAGCATGCCGGTCTCCGACAGGTTGCCCAGGTGGCCGACCACCTCGTCGGTCATCATGTCCACCACCGGCACGCTTTCGGAAACGCGGCGGCGCGGGGCGCGGCGGGCGTCGTGGATCATGCCGACCGTGCTCCCGGGGCGTCCGCCGCGGCGGGCCGGCCGGCCAGGCCGCGCAGCGCGCGCAGCGTGGCCTGCCAGGCGCGGTCGATCAGCCGGCCCTTGTCCTCGGTGACGATGCGCGCCTGGTCGCGCGCCAGCAGCCGCGCCAGGCTGTCCAGCGAATGCTCGCCGGCCTTCTGGCCGCGCGCGTTGACGAACAGCGCGTTGTCGGTGGTGGGGTTGTACCAGGACAGCCGCTTGCGCCGCAGCTCGCCCTGCTGGTTGAGGACGAACTCGAACCAGGTGCCGAACGGCAGGGTGCGCAGCTGGTCGTACCAGGCCTGTTCGGCCTCGGTGCGCGGCGGCGGCGGCGCGCGCCGCGGCTCGCCGTTCTCGCCCAGGCGCGCGCGCGCCTTGAGGCGGGCGGTCAGCTCGGTGCGCGAGGGGGCGTCCTCGTCGTCCTCGCTGCGCGAGAGGCGCCGCGCGATGGCGCCGGCCTCGTCCTCGTGGTAGCCCACCTGGCGCAGCGCGGTCTCCACCAGCGTCGCCAGTTCGGGGTCGGGCGGCGCCGCCGGGTCGCAGGTGGCCTCGACGATGCGCACGGTCGCCTCCTCGCGCGCGCGCCATTCCGGCGACTCCTCGCCGTGGCGCAGCGCGGTCAGGGTGAGCACGTCGGCCCAGGCCTGGTGGAGCAGCGCCTGCACGAACTGCGGCGGGCGGCGCTGGCCCAGGCGCGCGGCG
>DASRYN010000140.1:0-2903 GCA_035687185.1 Pseudoxanthomonas sp.
CGCCGCGCCGGCCGCGCCGGCGGCCCGCCCGGCGCCCGCGCGCCCGGTCCCGTCGCGTCCCTGAGGCCGGCATGCGCATCCGCGACCAGCGCGCCTACGACGAACCGGGCATCGACCTGGTGCCGCTCATCGACGTGGTACTGGTGCTGATCATCTTCTTCGTGGTCACCACCACCTTCGACCTGCGCTCGACCCTGCAGCTGCAGCTGCCCACGGCCTCGCCGCAGCAGCCGGCGCCGCCGCGCACGCTCAACATCCTGGTCAACGCCGACGGGCGCTACTTCGTGAGCGAGCGCGAGGTGCTGCGCACCGACGTGGAGGCGCTCAAGCAGGCCATCGCCGAGGCCGCCGGCGACGACCGCGAACAGCCGGTGATGCTGCGCGCCGACGCGCGCACGCCGTACCAGGCGGTGGTCACCGCGCAGGACGCGCTCGCGCAGCTGGGCTTCCGCCGCATCGCCATCGCCACCGCGCCGGAGCGTCAGCCTTGAGCGGCCGGCAACAGCCGGTGTGGCCGATCTACCGCCGCCTGCTGGGATACACCGGCAGGTACCGGCTGTTCCTGGCCGCGGCCCTGCTGGGCATGCTGGTGGAGGCCACCGCGGGGGCGGCCTTCATCTGGCTGATGGAGCCGCTGACCAACGACGGCTTCGTCGAGCCCAAGCCGCAGATGGCGGTGCTGCTGCCGCTGGCCATCGTCGGCCTGTTCGTGCTGCGCAGCCTGGCCACTTTCGTCACCGATTACGGCATGGCCCGCACCGGCCGCAGCGTGGTGCGCGACCTGCGCGAGCAGGTGCTGGCCAAGTACCTGCGCCTGCCGTCGGCGCAGTTCGACGCCGAGGCCACGCCGGTGATGGTCAGCCGCCTGAACTTCGACACCGAGCAGGTCACCCAGGCCAGCTCCGAGGCGCTCAAGGCGCTGGTAACCGACAGCCTCACCATCGTCTGGCTGCTCGGCCTGATGCTGTACCAGAGCGTCAAGGTGACCCTGGCGATGCTGCTGATCACGCCGCTGATCGGCGTCATCGTCTGGTACGTGGGCAAGCGCTACCGGCGCATCAGCGGCGGCATCCAGGACGGCATGGGCCGCATGGCCGCCAGCGCCGAGCAGTCGCTGGCCGCGCAGCAGGACGTGAAGATCCACGGCGCCCAGCAGTCGGAGATTTCACGCTACGCAGGGCTGGCCAACCGCATCCTCGGCCTGAACATGAAGGTCGAGACCACCCGCGCCGCCGCTTCCGGGCTGGTACAGCTGCTGGCCGCCGGCGCGCTGGCGCTGATCGTGGCCGTGGCCACGCGCGAGGCGCTGGCCGGGCGGCTCAACGCGGGCCAGTTCGTCAGCCTGATGACGGCGATGATGGGCATCATCCCGTCGTTGCGCCGCGTCACCAGCGTGCAGACCGCCATCTCGCGCGGCGTGGCCGCGGCCGAGCGGCTGTTCGCCATCCTCGACAGCGAGGAGGAGGCCGACACCGGCACCCGCGCCATCGCCCGCGCCCGCGGCGACCTGGTGTTCGACCGGGTCAGCCTGCGCTACCGCGACCAGCCGGGCTTCGCCCTGGACGACATCAGCTTCGCCGCGCGGCCGGGGACGGTCACCGCCATCGTCGGGCGCTCGGGCAGCGGCAAGACCAGCCTGGTGCGGCTGGTGCCGCGCTTCTACGAGCCCAGCAGCGGGCGCATCACCCTGGACGGGGTGCCGCTGAGCGAGTACCGCATGGCCGACCTGCGCCGGCAGATCGCGCTGGTCGGGCAGAAGGTGATGCTGTTCGACGACACCGTGGCGGCCAACATCGCCTACGGCATGGAGGCCGACCGCGCCGCCATCCGCGCCGCGGCCGAGGCGGCCAACGCCTGGGAATTCATCGAGCGCCTGCCGCAGGGCCTGGACACCCCCATCGGCGAGAACGGCGCGCTGCTGTCCGGCGGCCAGCGCCAGCGCCTGGCCATCGCCCGCGCCATCCTGCGCGACGCGCCGGTGCTGATCCTCGACGAGGCCACCGCCGCGCTGGACAACGAATCCGAGCGCCTGGTGCAGGACGCGCTGCAGCGGCTGATGCCCGAGCGCACCACGCTGGTGATCGCCCATCGCCTGTCCACCATCGAGCACGCCGACCAGGTGCTGGTGCTGGACCACGGCCGCCTGGTCGAGCGCGGCAGCCATGCCGAGCTGATGGCCGCCGGCGGCCTGTACGCGCACCTGCACAGCCTGCAGTTCCGCGAGCGCCGCCCCGGATAGCGAAGGATTGCCCAGATGAGCCAGGGAGCCCCCAAGACGCCGGCCTGGTGGTACGGCGAGGCCCGGCCGCCGTGGCCGGCGCGCGTGCTGGCGCTGGCCTACGCCGGCGCGGTGAGTGCGCGCCGCTGGCTGTACCGCGCCGGCTGGCTGCGCGCGCACGCGGTGGACGTGCCGGTCGTCGTCGTGGGCAACCTTGCCGCCGGCGGCGCGGGCAAGACCCCGCTGACCATCGCCGTGGTCGAGCGGCTGAAGCAGGCCGGGTGGCGCCCGGGCGTGGCCAGCCGCGGCTACGGCCGCGGCGACGCGCGGCCGCGCTGGGTGCTGCCGGACACGCCGCCGGAGCAGGGCGGCGACGAGCCCGTGCTGATCGCCCGCCGCGCCGCGGTGCCGGTGCGCGTGGACCGCGACCGGGTGGCCGCCGCGCGCGCCCTGGCCGCGTCCGGCTGCGACGTGGTGGTGTGCGACGACGGCCTGCAGCACTACCGCCTGGCGCGCGACCTGGAGATCGAGGTGATCGACGGCGCCCGCCGCTACGGCAACGGCCGCATGCTCCCGGCCGGGCCGCTGCGCGAGCCGGCGGCGCGCGGCCGCTGCTGCGATTTCCGCGTGGTGAACCTGGGCCATGGCGGCGACGGCGCCGGCGCGGGCACCGGTTTCGGCGAAT